>JALWQD010000286.1 GCA_026994735.1 Gammaproteobacteria bacterium
GATACATGACTTCCAGCGAAACCGGCTTGATTTTAGCCGCCATACCGGCACAACCAAATGCTTCAAAACGCGCCTGGCAAATTTCCTGCATACCCTTGGTCGCTTCCTTGAAAAACTTGCGTGGATCAAAGTTAGAGGTGTTCTCTGCAAGGTGACGGCGAATTGCCCCCGTCGAAGCCATCCGTAGATCAGTATCAATATTGACCTTGCGAACACCATGACGAATACCTTCAACAATCTCTTCAACAGGCACACCGTAAGTCTGGCCCATATCGCCACCATAGCTGTTAATAACTTTCAGCCAGTCCTGTGGCACCGAAGAGGAACCATGCATGACCAGGTGAGTATCAGGGATGCGCGCATGAATCTCCTTGATGCGGTCAATTGCCAGAATATCGCCTGTCGGAGGACGGGTAAACTTATAGGCACCATGACTGGTGCCAATGGCAATCGCCAGGGCATCAACCTGAGTATCCCTAACAAAGGATGCCGCTTCTTCAGGGTCCGTCAGCAGCTGTGACATATCAAGTTTGCCTTCCGCTCCATGGCCATCTTCCTCACCCATCTCACCGGTTTCCAGTGACCCCAGACAACCCAGCTCACCCTCAACTGAAACACCACCAGCATGAGCCATTTCAACAACTTTGGCCGTCACCGTCGTATTGTATTCGTAGCTTGAGGGGGTCTTCATATCGGCCATCAATGAACCATCCATCATGACCGAACTGAAACCACTCTGGATTGAACGCAGGCAAACAGCAGGTTCAGAGCCATGATCCTGGTGCATAACAACAGGAATATCCGGATAACTCTCCAAGGCAGCCAGGATCAGGTGGCGCAAAAAGGCCTCGCCTGCATAGCCACGCGCACCGGCAGAACCTTGCATAATAACCGGGCTGTTGACAGCCTGGGCGGCTTGCATAATGGCATGCACCTGTTCCATATTATTAACGTTGAAGGCAGGTACGCCATAATCATTTTCAGCGGCGTGATCAAGCAATTGTCGCAATGATATCAATGCCATTTCTTTACTCCTCTCTGGTATTTTTGTAATCTTCCCCACCGCCCCCTGGAGCCGTAGGTCCTTAATTCATAGGATTATTCGCCGACTCTGACGATCTTCATGGTATTCGTACGCCCATGCATCCCCATCATATCACCCTTGGTGACAATGACCAGCTCCCCCTCGCAAACAGTCCCCTGGGAGAGCAACTCATCAATGACAGCGTTATTGATTTCAAGATGATTCATGCCTTCATCAACATTAAAGGCAACAGGATAGACACCTCGCATCAGGGCGACTTTGCGACGCGTTGCTTCATGCCGTGTCAACGCATAGATGGGTATCCCGGAACTGATACGTGACATCCACTGGACGGTTGCCCCAGACTCCGTCATCGAGGCAATTGCGCGCACATGCAAGTGATTGGCGGTATACATCGTTGCCATCGCCACCGATTCATCAATATGAATGAATTGAGCATTGACCCGATGCTTCGAAATGACCGCTAACTTCTGCCGTTCGGCGCCTTTACAAACACGGTCCATGGCACTGACTGCCAGGGCAGGATGTTTACCGACGGCCGTCTCGTCCGAAAGCATGACCGCATCGGTACCATCGAGCACGGCATTGGCAACATCAAAAACCTCAGCACGCGTGGGAATCTGGTTTTTGACCATTGACATCATCATTTGCGTCGCAGTGATGACAATACAATTCATGCTGCGTGCCAGGTGAATCAAATGCTTTTGCACGGCGGGCAATTCCGCATCACCGATTTCAACTCCGAGATCACCACGGGCAACCATAATTGCATCGGATGCGGCAATAATTCCTTCAACAACAGCAAGGGAATCGGCCCTTTCAATCTTCGCGATAATACCGCCATGTCCACCCGCTGCGCGCACCAAAGAACGCGCCTCGCGAACATCGTTTTCATCACGAGGAAATGAAATGGCAATATAATCTGCCTTGATACGCGCAGCCACCTTGATATCGGCACGGTCCTTATCAGTAATGGCGGCTGCAGAGAGCCCTCCTCCCTGACGATTGATACCCTTGTTATTGGACAGCAGGCCGCCAACGATAACCGTACAATGAACCTTCGAGACGTCAACCCGGTCAACAACCATAACGACTTTGCCATCATCGATCAGCAAATGATCGCCGGGACACACATCCTTGGGCAAATCATGGTAGGTCAGGCCCACATGATGCTCATCACCCGCATCGACAGGGCAATCAATATCGAGGGTAAAAGCAGCGCCATCCTTCACTTCTACCTGACCGTTAACAAAACGTTGCAGGCGAATTTTCGGGCCTTGCATGTCGGCAAGTATCGCCACCTCACGGCCAGCCTTTTTGGCCGCACTTCGAATCCATTGCGCCCGCTGGCAGTGCTCCTCGGCGCTACCATGCGAAAAATTAAGGCGAAAGACATCGGCACCCGCAAGAATCATTGCCTCGACCATTTCAGCGCTATCACTGTTAGGCCCGAGGGTAGCGACAATTTTCGTTCTGCGTAATACAGTTTTT
This sequence comes from Gammaproteobacteria bacterium, assembly GCA_026994735.1. Lineage (GTDB taxonomy): Bacteria > Pseudomonadota > Gammaproteobacteria > SZUA-140 > SZUA-140 > RI-283. The sequence continues at coordinate 2,537 of JALWQD010000286.1, forward strand.
TCTGTCATGAGTATATTTCAACCAGCAGCCATTGCTGGTCAGATATTTTCCTTACGGCAATCATTGTCTGTGGCGCCTATATTTCCTGGCGTACAGGGATAATAGGCGTCACAGACTCAGCGAGTGATTCAAACGGATTACTGCGCGGCTCTTTCTTCGAGAATCGCCACTGCTGGCAATTTCTTGCCTTCTAAAAATTCAAGGAAAGCACCGCCTCCGGTAGAGATATATGACACTTTATCGGCAATATCATACTTGGCAACTGCGGCCAGTGTATCGCCACCACCGGCAATCGAAAACGCGGGACTTTCTGCAATCGCCAAAGCCAAATGACGCGTCCCTCCGCCAAATTGGTCAAACTCGAAAACACCGACAGGACCATTCCAGACAATGGTCCCGGCATTGCCAATGATCTTGGCTAAATACTCTGCCGTTTCGGGGCCGATATCAAAAATCATATCATCATCCTGAACGTCGCTAACAGGCATCGTCGTGGCCACCGCGTCTTCGGCAAAAGCCTTTGCACAGACGACATCCGTCGGCACCGGAATCTCACCTTTGCGTGACTTGGCGGCAGCACTGAGTTCCGTCGCTGTAGCGATCAGATCAGGTTCATAGAGAGACTTACCAACATTATGCCCTTCGGACGCTATAAACGTATTGGCAATACCGCCACCGACGATCAGCTGGTCAACAATTTTCGATAAGGACTCAAGCACTGTCAATTTTGTTGACACCTTCGACCCGCCGACAATAGCGACCATAGGTCGGGCTGGGTTATCAAGCGCTTTACCAAGGGCATCAAGCTCACCGGCAAGTAAAGGGCCAGCACAGGCCACGGGGGCATACTTGGCGACACCATGAGTAGATGCCTGGGCACGATGGGCGGTGCCAAATGCATCCATCACATAGACGTCACAAATAGCCGCCATACGCTTTGCCAGGACATCATCATTTTTCTTTTCGCCGACATTAAAGCGAACATTTTCACAAATAACGAGTTCACCATCCTGCAGATCAACACCATCCAGCCAATCCTTGATCAGGCGTACTTCCCGCCCAAGCATTTTGCCCAGGTAGTCCGCCACAGGGGCCAATGAAAAAGCCTCATCATAATCTCCCTCAGTCGGGCGGCCAAGATGCGACATAATCATCACCTGAGCACCAGCAGCCAAGGCACGTTCAATCGTTGGCAATGATGCACGAAGTCGTGTGTCATCAGCCACCTGCCCGTCTTTCAATGGGACGTTGAGATCCTGACGAATAAGGACCTTTTTTGCCGACAGATCAAGGTCTGTCATTTTAATAATGGACATGGTTAAGAT
>JALWQD010000287.1 GCA_026994735.1 Gammaproteobacteria bacterium
CCGAGGCCAGATAAGCACTTTTTTGCAACAGGAGGCGCAAAAAAGGTAGCGTAACGGCACAGTCGCACGTTGTTTTCTGACAGCAAAGACAAGCATCAGGGGGCCGCTTGCACCTGTGTACCTATTAGAGGATGCAGGAAAAGCCGGAAAGCCCTAATCTCTCTCTTCGATCCAAGCCATCTGAATCGCCTCAAGTATGCGTTCTCCACAACGCTCCGGAGTATCAGAAAATTCATCGAGTGCCAGAACCCAAGCACGCAAATCAGTAAAACGCACAGTCAATGGATCAATCTGCGGGTATTTTTCATCAAGAGCAATCGCAATATCCAGTGAATCTGTCCAGGTTAAACTCATGACGGCTTCCTCAAGATGAGAATAATTGTTTGCCTCTGCGGCAAAATATCAATGGCCTTCAGAAACCATATTAATCGTATAGCGCGGTAGTTCAATCGTCAGGTCTTCATCGGCAACAATAACCTGGCAGCTAAGACGGGAGTCAGGATCCAGTCCCCAGGCCTTATCGAGCATATCCTCCTCGTCATCTGTCGCTGGCGCTAGAGAATCAAGACCTTCTCTGATATGAACATGACAGGTGGTACAGGCGCAGGACATCTCACAAGCATGCTCGATGTCGATACCACGAAGTAGTGCTACCCGACAAAGATTACTCCCCTTTTCAACTTCCAGAACCTCTCCTTCGGGACAAAGTTCTTCGTGCGGCAAAAATATCAATTTAGGCATTATCATTACTCAAAAAATCATTAACATCATGTCCGGCGAGAGCGCGCCGAATACTATCATCCATCCGTCGCTGGGCAAATGTTGCACTTTCACGTTCAAGGTTTTCAATAGCCTGTTGCAAAGCTGCTTCGTCGTCACCAGCACGCAATTGCCGCAATACGTCTGCCGCCTGTGTCAGTTGTTGACGCTCATCGTCATCAAGCAAACGCTGGCCATCAGTCATTAAAGCGGCAGCCAGGGCTTCCAGCGTTTGATCAGCCTCCAGCTGTCGTTCGCGCAAGCGACGCTGGTCTATGTCCTCACGCGCATAGGTCAGAGAATCGCGCAACATTGATTCAACCTCATCATCTGTCAAACCGTAGGAAGGCTTGATCTGGATATGACTCTCGACACCCTCGGTCTCTTCTCGCGCGCTGACACTCAACAAACCGTCGGCATCAACCTGAAAACTGACGCGAATCCGGGCCGATCCAGCCACCATCGGTGGAATACCGCGCAACTCGAAACGCGCCAGTGAGCGATTATCGGCAATCAATTCACGTTCACCCTGCAGAACATGAATACTCAATGCCGTCTGCCCATCCTTGTATGTCGTAAACTCCTGCGCTCTAACCACCGGGATGGTTGTGTTCTTGGGAATGACCTTTTCCATCAAGCCCCCCATCGTTTCAAGCCCTAATGACAAGGGAATGACATCGAGCAATAACATGTCACTGTCGGGTTTGTTGCCGATAAGAATATCAGCCTGGATAGCTGCCCCCAGAGCCACGACTTTATCGGGGTCAATATCAATATGCGGTTGGCAAGAAAAGAATTCGCCCACCAGCTCACGCACTAATGGCACCCGGGTTGAACCTCCCACCATCAACACCTCGCTAATTTCGCTCAGGGCAACACCGGCGTCCTGCAAGGCAAGGCGACAAGGTGCCAGAGTTTGTTCGATCAGCGGCCGGATAAGTTGCTGGCACTGACTGCGGCTGAGCAATGCTGACCATACGCGGCCATCTGTCAGTACCAATTCAACCCGGGTTTCCTCTTCGTCACTCAAGGATTCCTTTGCCTGCCGCGCCAACGCCAATACGCGGCGAATATCGGCATGACCAATATCATCAGCAAAGCCTGCTTCGGCCAGCATCCATTCAGCAATGGCCCGATCCAGATCATCACCACCAAGGGCGGAGTTCCCGGCTGTTGCCAGAACTTCAAAAACCCCCTTGCTGAAGCGCAATACCGAGACATCGAAAGTGCCACCACCGAGATCGTAAACGACGTGCACACCGGCCGCGCCCTGATCGAGGCCATAGGCAACCGCAGCTGCCGTTGGCTCACTCAATAATCGCAGCACCTGCAAACCCGCTATCTTCGCGGCATCACTGGTTGCCTGTCGCTGGGCATCATCAAAATAGGCTGGCACCGTAATCACAACACCATCAAGTTCGCCACCCAGAGCTGTGCCAGCACGTTCAGCAAGTACCCGTAATATTTCTGCTGATGCCTGGACAGGACTGATATCACCGGCAACGGTGTGGATGCGAGGCATTTCATCGCCTTCGGCGACGAATTGATAGGGCAGTTGCTGTGCTAACCGGTCAACCTCACTTAAACCGCGCCCCATAAACCGCTTGACTGATGACAATGTGTTAAGGGGATCTTCAATCTGACCATCAAGAGCAGCCGAACCGACCAATACGGGCTGCGCCTGGCGGTAGCGAACAACAGACGGCAAAAGGACATTGCCATCGTCATCAGACAATGCCAACGCCTGGCCAGCCCGCACGGTCGCCACCAGAGAATGGGTTGTGCCAAGATCAATGCCGGCGGCCCGTCGACGCGGCGGCTTTGTTAGCGACTGACCTGGCTCACTGATTTGTAGCAGACTCATGACTTAACCTGATTAATTGTTCGACGCCGATGGCAACAGGGCATCAAGCTCACGCTGCAATCGGGCCAGGAACTGGTATTCATAAAATAGCTCACGAGCGGCATTCAGGCCGGCATCATCAGGCCGTTCAAAAAGCTCCGCCAAACTGGCATTGATGACCGCTTCCCGCGCCTGCAGACGCTGCCGCAAAGCAAGCAAGGCATTATGATCACCGGCACTGCGAATCTCCTCGATCTCTTCGCGCAAGGATATCTGTTGCAGCAGAAAATCATTGGCCAGACCAGCAGGGTTATCTTCAATCGAGCAACCACGGCGATCAAGAAGATAGCGTGCACGCAGCAGTCCCGAGCGCAAGGTTGTATAGGCCTCATTGAGCTTGGCTGTCATCTGCATCGCAAGACGACGATCCTGTGCCGCAGCCGTTGCATGACGGTCAGGGTGAACAGCACGTTGCAACTGCTGATAACGATGTTCAAGATCATCAAGATCCAGACGATACGTTGCCGTCAAGCCAAACAGAGTAAAAAAATCCTGGCGCAGAAAATCAGTCATTCACAGCAGCCTTGCTCAGACTGTAAAGCTCTCACCACAACCGCACGAAGCCTGTTCATTGGGGTTGTTGAACTTAAAACCTTCGTTCAGGCCTTCTTTGCGGTAATCCAGTTCTGTGCCGTCCAGATAGACGAGACTCTTCGGATCAATGGCAACCTTGATCTCATCAAACTCAAAGATAACATCGCTATCATCCGCCTGCTCGAAGACTTCCAGTACGTAGGCCAGCCCCGAACAGCCGGAAGTCTTGACACCAAGGCGCAAGCCTTCACCTTTGCCACGCTTGTCAAGAAAACCGCGCACATGCTTTACCGCCGCATCGGTCAGGGTGATTGCCACGATGCGATCCCTCAGACCTGCTCACTGGCTGCAGTGCCAGCACGTTTTTCCTGATAATCAGCAATCGCGGCCTTGATAGCGTCCTCAGCCAGTACCGAGCAGTGCACCTTCACCGGCGGCAAAGCCAGTTCTTCGGCAATTTCAGTATTCTTGATCTGGCATGCTTCATCGAGAGTCTTGCCCTTGACCCATTCAGTCAACAACGAACTGGATGCAATCGCAGAACCACAGCCATAGGTTTTAAAACGGGCGTCTTCTATCAGACCGTCAGCCCCCACCTTGATCTGTAAACGCATGACATCGCCACAGGCAGGTGCACCGACCATACCCGTACCAATATTGCTATCATCTTTGGCAAAGGAGCCGACGTTACGGGGATGCTCGTAATGATCCAGAACCTTGTCACTATAGGCCATTTTCTTTCTCCTGCAGTCCAAACATTAACAAAATTTGCGCTACCAATCAGTGAGCGGCCCACTGCACAGCATCCAGGTCGACACCATCCTGATACATTTCCCAGAGTGGCGAAAGCTCACGTAGCCTATCGACACTTTTACGTACGATATCAATCGTATAATCAATTTCATCCGCAGTTGTGAAACGACCGATTGAAAAGCGCAGTGAGCTATGTGCCAGTTCATCATTACGGCCAATCGCGCGCAAGACATAAGACGGTTCAAGACTCGCCGAAGTACAGGCTGATCCTGAAGAAAGGGCAATATCCTTGATCGCCATGATCAGGGATTCACCCTCAACAAAATTAAAGCTGATATTCAGGTTGCCAGGAATACGTTGATCAAGGTCACCGTTTACATAAACCTCTTCCATATCCGCAAAACCGGCATAAAGGCGCTTGCGCAGGGCTTTGATCCTGTCGTTTTCAGCCCGCATTTCTTCACCGGCGATACGAAAAGCTTCGCCCATGCCAACAATTTGGTGCGTTGCCAAGGTACCGGAACGCATACCACGTTCGTGTCCACCACCGTGCATCTGTGCCTCAATACGCACCCGTGGTTTGCGCCGCACATAGAGAGCGCCAACGCCTTTCGGACCATAAATCTTGTGTGCGGAAAGAGACAACAAATCAACATTCAACGTCGCCAGATCGATCGCCACCTTGCCCGCACTCTGTGCGGCATCGCAATGAAACAGCACACCCCGGCTGCGTGTTAACTCGCCAATCGCGGCAATATCCTGAATGACACCAATTTCATTATTGACATGCATGATGGAAACCAGTGTGGTGTCGGAACGAATGGCAGCCGCCAAGGCCTTGAGATCAACCAGTCCATCACTCTGCGGATCAAGATAAGTGACATCAAAACCCTCACGCTCAAGCTGGCGGCAAGTATCAAGAACGGCCTTGTGTTCGGTACGCATCGTAATAATATGCTGACCTTTCTTGCGGTAAAAATGTGCCACACCCTTAATCGCCAGATTATCTGATTCTGTCGCCCCTGAAGTCCAGACGATCTCGCGCGGGTCAGCGCCAATCAAGGATGCGACCTGTTTGCGGGCATGCTCGACAGCCTCATTGGCATGCCAACCAAAACTATGCGAGCGCGAGGCAGGGTTACCAAAATTTCCGCCCGCTGTCAGACAGGCAGCCATCTTTTCAGCAACTCGCGGATCCACCGGCGTTGTCGCCGCATAATCAAGGTAGATAGGAAGTTTTATCATATTATTCAACGGTTTCCTGGAATCAACAAATTCTCTGTTATCGCCTTTTCTAGCATGACACGGCGAGCCAGTCTGATGGCATCAAAGCATCTATTTGTGCCCGCAATGTGGCAATAAAATAATCAATGTCCTGCTCCCTGTTACTGTCGCCGAGACTAATGCGCAAGGCACAAACAGCCAGCTCTGGGGCAATCCCCATTGCCTGCAAGACATGACTCGGCGCACGCCCGCCGCTGGCACAGGCCGAACCGCTGGCTAGGGCACAGCCGTTTTCTGCCAGGGACATGGCCAGGGTCTCACCGTCAATGCCGGCAACAGCCAGATAAGTCGTGTTCGGCAAACGCTCTGCTGCTTCAGCAAAGATAGTCACGGCCGGTAACTGCCGCAGCGCACTTTCCAGATAAAGACGCAAAGCTGTCAGCGTTTGCTGACGTTCGGGTTGACGTTGCCCGGCAAGCTCCGCAGCAACCCCCAAACCAACGATAGCGGCCACATTTTCAGTCCCTGCCCGCAAGCCACCTTCCTGACCGCCGCCAAGTAGCAATGGCTGAATATCAACACGACGATCAACAATCAATGCGCCAATCCCCTTGGGGCCATTAATCTTCTGGCCAGACAAGGTCATCATATCGACGCCTAAAGCAGCAAAATCGACCTCTATGCGGCCAATTGCCTGAGCAACATCACTATGCAGCAAGGCACCATAACGCTTTGCTAAAACAGCAATTCGTGGCAAATCCTGGACAACACCCGTCTCATTGTTGGCAAGCATCACGGAGACAAGATCAACATCTTCAGCGGCCAACATCTGCTCAAGGCGCTCAAAATCAATTTGCCCCAGGGCATCCACCGCGGCAATCAATAATCGCTTTCCCGCGCCAGCCATTTTTTTTGCCGGCAGCAGCACAGAGGGATGCTCAATCGCAGAAACAAGCAACGCACCGTTACCGGAAACGCCCTCGATAGCGAGGTTATTGGCCTCAGTACCCCCACTGGTAAAAATCACCTGGGTAGCATGGACAGAGAGCAAGTCTGCTAGCTGCTGTCGCGCATGATCAACAGCTTGACGTGCCTCACGGCCAAAACCGTGCACACTGGACGGATTGCCAAAAAGGCGTGTGAAATAGGGCAACATTGCCTCGACAACCGCCGGGTCAACAGGTGTTGTCGCATTATGGTCAAAATAGATAGTCATCGGTACAGACCAGCATCCGCTTCATGCTGGCTCAGAGTGACGAATCCGCCATCAAAACCCGCTCGACCACGCGCCCGTCCTGACGAGCACTAATGGCCTGAACTTCGCGCCGGCTAACCAAATCACCGAGACTAATGCCGGCAAGAAATTCATGAATCCGCTCGCTCAGATCCATCCATAATTCATGCGTCAAACAGGGCTCGTTATCCTGGCAATTGCCAAGACCGCCACAACGTGTAGCATCAACATTTTCATTGATGGCATTAATCACTGCAACAACAGGAATATCTTCAGCGGCACGATTCAGACGATAGCCGCCACCGGGACCACGCGCACTATTGACAAGTTCATTACGGCGTAATTTGGCAAACAATTGTTCCAGGTATGACAGGGAAATTCCCTGGCGGCGTGAAATATCGGCCAGTGGTACTGGTGCGTCTTTGGCATGTAAGGCCAAATCCAACATCGCCGTAACGGCATAACGCCCTTTTGTTGTCAGTTTCATAGTAGTGCCCCGTCTTGTATCCAGTCATGACTGCACGGCCATTCAGCCATACAAACCTATTGTACATTCCATACTATTTTAGTCAAGATATATCTTGACTGTTTTAGTCAGGCACTCCCGCCAAGACACTTCTTTTCTTCTTCAAGCACATCAACCTCTGTCAACGCCTGACCAGCCTCCCGACAACCCACACCCGACTCTTCCTGGGCAGCTATTGCCCGCTTCAGCGCTTCAATCTGGCCATCCTGAAGATGAACATGCGCCAGCAATGAATGCAGGGAACGGGCAATTGGATCCTCAATTTCTTGCGATGTACCGTAGGCATCAAAGCCAATCTTGCGCGCAAAATCACGACGTTTTTTTTCATCAACACCCTGTTTGCCACGTTTCGCTACATGGCCCGGCACACCAACAACAGTTGCGCCCGCAGGCACTTCCTTGGTCACCACGGCATTCGAGCCGATACGGGCACCACTGCCTACCGTTATTGGCCCCAGAACCTTTGCCCCGGCGCCAATAATGACATCATTTTCGAGGCGTGGATGACGCTTGCCTTTCTCCCAGCTCGTGCCCCCCAATGTGACACCGTGATAAAGCGTGCAGTCATCACCGATTTCAGCCGTTTCACCAATCACCACGCCCATCCCGTGATCGATAAAAAAACGCCGCCCAACCGTTGCTGCCGGATGAATTTCAATGCCGGTAAAAAGGCGTGAAACTGCTGCCAACATGCTCGCCGGCCACTTCAAACCAAGCTGCCAGAGACGATGACTGAGGCGATGCAAAATCAACGCATGAACACCCGCATAGGTCGTCAGGATAGTAAAAACACCACGCGCCGCAGGGTCACGATCGAAGACACAGCGAATATCTTCGCGAATTCTTTGCCACATGCCAGGTAGTCACCTACAATTATAAAGACCAACGATTAATATTGGTATTATACGCATACCGGGGAATTTTGTGCTCTCCCGGGCACAAATTCCTCACTTTTTACTGTCAAAAAAGGCCTCAACCGAGGTCAATATTCCACGCAGAATATTGATTTCATTCAAGTCTGGTCGTGCCCGCTGATACAAGCGGCGGATGCGTCGCATCAATTGGCGCGGCTGCTCCGGGTTCAAAAAGCCCGTCGCCAGCATGATCCTTTCAAGATGCTCATAATAGCCCTCCATATCATTTACCGAGGCCATGCTCACTGCCGACGACTCGATGGCCGGCAACGCTTCGCCTTCCAGACGCGCCATACGAATTTCATAGGCCACCAACAGCACGGCAGCAGCAAGATTCAGCGATGGAAAGGCCGCATCGACCGGAACCATCAGACGATAATGACAAAGATCCAGCTCTTCATTACTCAAACCCGAGTGTTCACGCCCGAAGACCAGCGCCACAGGATGCTGCTGTGATTCCGCTACAGCCAGGCATGCCGCATCACGAGCAGCCAGTGGCGGTCGCCCCAACGAGCGTGCACGGGCACTGGCACCAATAACCAGTGAGCAATGGTCCAATGCCTCCGCCAATGTCGCACAAACCCGCGCGCTGGCAAGCAAATCATCTGCTCCTGATGCACGTGCTGTCGCCTCGGCATCGGGAAATTTCTGCGGCGCAACCAAGACCAGCTCGGTCATCGCCATATTCTTCATTGCCCGGGCAACAGCACCGATATTCCCCGGATGACTGGTATGGACAAGGACAACTCTAATAGACATAACACAACAACTGCATAACCTGGATCAAAATAGAGCCCTTTAAGATAAAAATGAATATTTACAAGAAGCCGTCAATAAAAGTTATCGGGGAGTATACTGCGATACCCTCACCCTCTGCGCAGATTATAAATGGCAAAGACACTTCCGGCGGCGCTTAAATGGTCGTCGGCAGAGTAGAAAATATGTCCTGGAAAAACGCAAACTGCTCAACCATGCAGAAAAAACCGTGCTCTCGCCCTTGTGCCCAACGGGGCCAATCTTGTACCTTACTGCCATGCAACCAGCACTCAACATTGCCATCAAGGCTGCCCGGCAAGCCGGCAACATCATTGTCCGCTCTCTTGACCGGCTTGATACCATCAACGTCGACAGCAAGGGTACCAATGACTTCGTCAGTGAAGTCGACCGGCGCGCCGAAGAAGCCATCGTGCGAATTATTCGTCAGTCCTACCCGGATCACGCCATCCTTGCCGAAGAAAGTGGTGCCAGCGCCGGTAATGACTTTTGCTGGATCATCGACCCGCTGGATGGCACAACAAATTTTCTCCATGGCTTCCCGCAGTTCGCGGTTTCCATTGCCCTTGCCAACAAAGGCCGCCTGGAACAGGCTGTCATCTATGACCCTGTCAGCGAAGAATTGTTTACGGCCAGTCGTGGAGCGGGAGCATTTTGTAACCAACGCCGCCTGCGTGTCAGCCAAACGCGTGGTCTCGAAGGCAGCTTGCTGGGCACGGGCTTTCCTTACCGCGACTTTGCCCATCTTGATACCTATCTGGCGTGTTTCAAAAGTCTACTGCTGAAAACGGCCGGCATTCGGCGACCCGGCTCTGCCGCGCTTGATCTCGCCTTTGTTGCTGCCGGCAGACTCGATGGTTTCTGGGAAGCCGGGCTAAAACCCTGGGACATGGCCGCGGGTGTACTCCTCATCCGCGAGGCAGGCGGACTGGTCAGTGATTTTTCTGGTGGCGAAGACTTCATCGCCCTTGGCAATATCGTTGCCGGTAACCCGCGTGTCTTCAAGGCCATCCTGAAGGATATCCGCCCACTGCTACCGGAGGCCCTGCTTAAACCCGCCAGCAAAAACAGCTCAGAACCGTGAACGATCAGCACACAACATCCGTATTGATTGATGGCAAGGCACTGCAACAACGTTTGCAGGATGACACACTGGCCATCATTGACCTGTCCCGGCGTGATGGTTACCTGCAACAACATATCCCGGGTGCCCGCCATCTTGATGTTGGCCTCATTATGGCCAATCGGCCGCCCGTAATGGGACTGCTGCCAGATATCGCTTATCTCGAAAATATCCTCGGCAAACTGGGCATCCAGGCAGACAACACTATCGTCATCTATGACGAAGAAGCCAACGCCAAAGCCTGCCGTCTTTTCTGGACGCTTGATGCACTTGGCCATCAACAGCATTTTCTCCTCGACGGTGGCTTACAGCATTGGCTGGCCGAAGGGCGCCCCGTCGACAATCAAGCAAGCAGTCACAATCCCAAATGCTACCGGGCCAACGCCAACAATCAGTGTGTCGCCGACAGGGACTATCTCCTCTCGCGGCTAGGGGATGCCGACACGCGCATCCTTGACGTCCGCTCAGCAGCTGAATTTGAAGGCATTGACAAACGCTCCCAACGCGGCGGCCACATCCCCGGAGCCATCCATCTCGAATGGCTCAAGTGCATTGACTGCGAAAACAGTATGCGCCTGCGTAAAGAAGACGAACTGCGCCAACTATTACACCAGGCCGATATCCTGCCCGAACATGAAGTCATCATTCACTGCCAAACACACCAGCGTTCGGCACATACCTATGTTGTCCTCAAACACCTCGGTTACCCGCGCGTTCGTGGTTATGCCGGTGCCTGGTCCGATTGGGGAAATCACCCAGAGACCCCGATCGCCAACGAACGGTAGCCAACTGTGGTCCGCAAAAAATCGTCCGCGTCGAAGGGACATACGCCGATGATGCAGCAATTTCTCGGCATCAAGGCCGAACATCCCCAATACCTGCTCTTCTATCGCATGGGCGATTTCTACGAACTTTTCTTTGATGATGCACGCAAAGCCGCCCGCCTGCTCGATATCACCCTGACCCAACGCGGCCAGTCTGATGGCAAACCGATTCCTATGGCCGGCATTCCCCACCATGCGGCTGACAATTACCTCGCACGCCTCATTAAGATGGGCGAATCGGTGGCTATCTGCGAACAAGTCGGCGACCCGGCAAGCAGTAAAGGCCCGCTCAAACGTGAAGTTGTCCGCATTGTCACGCCCGGCACAGTCACGGACGAAGCTTTGCTTGCCGACAGGCAAGACAATTTAATCCTTTCCCTACAGCGTCAGCAAGACAGCTATGGCATCGCTATTCTCGACATGAGCAGCGGTCGTTTCAGCCTCATCGAAAGCGAGGATGAGCAGGCACTGCTCGATGAAATAGAACGCCTGCAGCCAGTCGAAATTTTACACAGTGAAGAGGATAAGCTACCGCCAATCATCGCTGACCATACGGGTCTGCGAGCCCTGCCCTGCTGGCACTTTGATCATCCGGCGGCACTGCGCTTGTTGTGCGAGCAAATGGGTACGCGCGACCTGCAAGGCTTCGGCTGTGCTGACATGCACGCGGCCCAATCGGCAGCGGGGGCCTTGTTACGCTATGTCAACGACACCCAGCGCTGCGCTCTACCGCACATCCATGCTCTTGTCGTCGAATCACGTGATGAGGCGCTGATTATCGATGCCAGCAGCCGGCGTAACCTGGAAATCGAAAAAAATCTTGCCGGCGGTCGCGAGCACACCCTTCTCGACATCATCGACCGCACAGCCAACCCAATGGGTGGTCGCCTGCTGCGACGCTGGCTCAACCGACCCTTGCGCCAGCAAACGACTATCGCCTTGCGACAGCAGGCAATCAGTGAATTGCTTGACAGTCATTGCTGGCAAAGCCTGCATGAAGAGTTACACGGCATCAGCGATATCGAAAGGATTCTGACACGAATCGCCCTGCGCAGTGCCCGTCCCCGTGATCTCGTCAATTTGCGCCATGGTTTGCAATGTCTGGCAAACATTCGCCAGCAAATAGAACCTCTCGATAACAGTGAACTGCAACGGCTGACAACAGACCTGGACGATTTCCCCGCCGTAACCGATCTTTTAAATCGTGCCTTGATCGATGAACCTCCCGTCCTTATCCGTGATGGTGGCGTCATCGCCAGCGGCTATGACGCTGATCTCGACGAGCTGCGTGACCTCAACAATCACGCCGGTAATTTCCTCCTCGAACTAGAAGCCCGTGAACGCCGGCGAACGGGCATCAATACCCTCAAAGTCAGCTATAACCGCGTCCATGGCTACTATATCGAAATCGGCCGCAGTCACGGCGAAGCAATCCCTGACGACTATATTCGCCGCCAGACTCTGAAGGGCAGCGAGCGCTATATTACCCCCGAGTTAAAAGCCTTCGAGGAACGGGCGCTGAGCGCGCGGGAAAAATCTCTGGCACGGGAAAAACAACTCTATGAAGAACTGGTCGAAGCCTTGCAGCCAGACTTGCAGGATTTGCAGCGCACAGCCGCCGCACTGGCCGAGGTCGATGTCCTCTGCAACCTTGCCGAACGGGCGCAGTCTCTGAACCTGACGCCACCACTCTTGAGCAAACGCCCGGGCCTGGAAATTATTGGTGGCCGTCATCTGGTCGTCGAGCAGGTTCTTGATGAACCCTTCGTCGCCAACGACACTTGCTTCCATGAACAACGTCGCATGCTCCTCATTACCGGCCCGAATATGGGTGGTAAATCAACGTATATGCGACAGACAGCCTTAATTGTCATCCTTGCCCATATCGGCAGCCATATCCCCGCCGAACGGGCTGAAATCGGCCCGATCGACCGGGTCTTTACCCGTATCGGTGCTGCCGATGACCTGGCCAGTGGCCGTTCGACATTTATGGTTGAAATGACAGAAACAGCCAATATTCTCCATAATGCCACGACTCAAAGTCTCGTTCTGATGGATGAAGTAGGGCGCGGCACAAGTACCTTTGACGGCCTTTCCCTGGCTTGGGCCTGCGCCGAGTACTTGCTCTCTAAAATCGCTGCCATGACCCTCTTTGCCACTCACTATTTTGAACTAACAACATTGGCCGAACGCTTGCCCGGTATCGTCAATGTTCACCTTGATGCCATCGAACACGGTGATGGCATCATCTTCCTGCACCGTTTAAAAAGTGGTCCCGCCAATCAGAGTTATGGCCTCCAGGTTGCCGCTCTCGCCGGCATCCCGGGCGCTGTTATCCGCGAGGCCCGTCAACAACTGCAGCGCCTCGAACAACAAGCGGTACCAAGCGCGCGGGCGGCGGAGGATCCGCAGCTACCACTCTTCAATGAAAACCCACAACAGGCCCTGGACGAGGAAATGAAAACTATCGACCCGGACAGCCTGACACCCAGACAGGCATTAGAGACGATCTATCGCCTCAAAGAACTCGCCAACGATCACTAGCCCAGCACTGACCACCGCAATGATATCCCGCTGGCTACGACCCTAGCGAACACTGGGGACGAGCTCTCTGCTCATCGCTTCGCTGTTTTCATCAATCACCGCTCCCGACAGTATCGGCTTTTTTCCCGTCAGCGTTTTGAGAAAGGCTACGATTGCCTCGACCTCCGCCGAGGTCAATGCGATACCGAACTGAACCTCGCTCATCAGGCGCACAGCCGCGGGTAAATCTGCCACCGAACCGTTATGAAAATAAGGTGCTGTCAAAGCAATATTGCGCAGCGACTGGACACGCCACATATACCGATCACTGTCAGCGCCAGTCACTCGGTAACGTCCAAGATCAGCCAGCAAGTCATATTTTTGCTCGTAGACAGTGCCGCGCAGCGTTGGGAAAAGCTCATAAAAGCCTTCACCTTGCTTGAAATTCAAGCCCGGCACCGGGCCAGCCATATTGACCCAGAAATGACAGGCGGCGCAGCCTCTTTCAACAAAGGTTTTAAAACCCAATTGGGCGAGTGGTGACAATGCCCCTTTTTCGCCTTGCAAATAACGATCAAAATCACTGTCTGGCGTCGTCAGGGTGCGCAAAAAACTGGCCAGGGCCTGAGCTACCTGCTCATAAGCAAGTATCTTCTGGCGACCAAAAACCTCGGTAAAAGCCGTTCGGTAAGCAAGCTGGGTCAGTAAACGCCCGGTCACTGTCGCCTTATTAGGCATCGCCATGATATCAGCCGCCAGCAAATGTTCTGCTATCGCCGCTTCCAGACTCTTCGCACGACCATCAAGGAAATAAACCGTCTGAAAAGCGACATTCCATAATGTCGGCGTCGAGCGCTCTGTCAACTGCCCCAAAGCCCCCGTCGAAAATGACAAACCATCCTCTCCAGCACGCCCCAAATCATGACAGCTATTACAGCTAAGCTGTCCGGAAAAGGACAATGCAGGATCAAAAAACAGCGCCTTGCCGAGAGCAATTTTGGCCTCAGTCTGAGGGTTGTCGGCGGGGATAGGTGCTTCTGCCGGCAATGGCCGGAAAGGCATGCCTGCCGCCTGCAGAGGCACCACAGGCAGCGACAGACAGATTGCAGCAACGGTTAGAAAAAACTTCATCTTCGTAGTCACCTCAAAGTGGTAATTGGGGGTTCACTTCCTGTTCCAGGCGGGCCAGACTCTGACGGGCTTGCTGCCAGAGCGGATCATGGCGTAATGTCTTCCAGGGCTTCCCCTGTCGCGGCGGTCTCAGACGAGCCAGGCGCAAACGACTGACAGGATCTACCCGTTTTTCCATTGATTCCAGTAATGTACCGACTTCGGCCTGATTCTGGCAAACAAGCACGGCATCGCAACCCGCCGCCAATGCCGCCTCGACACGATCACCAATATCCCCGGCCCATGCCGCCGCCTGCATCTGTAAATCATCGCTAAAGATTGCCCCCTGAAAATTCAGCCGTTGACGCAAGACTGTCTGCAGCCAGAAAGGGGAATAGCCAGCAGGTCGGCAATCCAC
>JALWQD010000288.1 GCA_026994735.1 Gammaproteobacteria bacterium
GCCATAATCCACCAGCTTCTCCAGAGGAATCACAACATCCTCGTTAATCTTGAAAGCATTGGTATGTGCGGCAATTGCTGCCGTGCGTGAACGATCCTGCCAAAAACGGCGCCGTGCTGCCGGCGAGACAGCAATAAAACCCTCGCCTTCACGATCGTTGGCAAAGCGCACAATGGTTGCTGCAGCCGTGGCCACTCTGGCCTCATCCTCGCCCGCAACATCCGCCACCAAAACCATCTTTGGCAGTCCACTGCGCGGTGCTTTGGGACTGTATTTGACGGCCCGCAGATAACGCTCGTCAAGATGTTCGAGGCCTGCCAGAACAACGCCGTCCGCTTGCTCAATATAATCACGGATGGCGATAATTGCCGATACTGGCGGGCGCAGGTCGGCACCATAGAACTCCAGACAAACGGTTCGCGTCACCGCTGGCTGACGATGAAGAACAAAAACCGCCGAGGTAATCAGGCCGTCACAGCCTTCCTTCTGCACACCCGGCAAACCACCAAGAAATTTATCGGTCACATCCTTGCCAAGGCCTTCTTTTCTGAATAAACGGCCTGGCAGTGTCAATATTTCCGGTTCGGCCAGCAACGTCTTGCCATCCGGTGCATAGCGACTGAGACGAAAAGAAACTTCTGCCTGTTCGTGAATTTTTCCCATATTGTGGGCAAGGCGCTCAACTTCCAGCCACTCGGCAGCCGGTGTGATCATGCGCCAGGAAAGCAGGTTATCGATCGTCGTCCCCCACAGGACAGCCTTTTTGCCACCGGCATTCATGGCCACATTTCCGCCAATGGTCGAGGCATCCTGCGATGTCGGATCGACAGCAAAAACAAGCGCATGCAAAGCGGCCAGGTCGGCCACACGGCGCGTCACAACACCGGCCTCGGCGCGTACTGTCGCGACCTTTTCTTCCTGCCCGGCAAGCGCTTGCCAGATAACCTCACCCAGACCTTCAAGCTTTTCGGTGTTGATGACAACGCTGTCGGCATGCAATGGCACGGCACCACCGGTGTAGCCGGTACCGCCACCACGAGGAATAATCGTCAGCTCCAGCTCATTACAGACAGCGACAATATCGCGCAATTCTGTCTCACTATCGGGATTCACCACGACCAGCGGCAATTCAACTCGCCAGTCCGTAGCATCGGTGCTGTGAGAAACGCGAGCAAGGCCGCCAAAATCAATATTGGCGCGTGCCGTAACACGGCTCAATCGTTTCAGAATGCGCCGGCGATCGCCATCCAGCGACGATAACCAGGCCTCAAAGCGGGCCACCGCCTGACGCGCCGAGCTGATCAATGCCAGTGTCTGGGCATTGCCTTCAGCGCGTTCGACAATCTGTTCAAGACGGTGGCATAAAGCGCGCGTTAAAGATTGGCGACGACGGGGAGATGCCAGCAGATCGTCCTGAATATAGGGATTGCGCGTCACGACCCACATATCGCCGAGAACCTCGAAAAGCATCCGTGCTGAACGCCCGGTACGGCGTGACCCACGCAGATCATTGAGCCGGTTCCAGGACGACTCACCGAGAAAACGGACAACGATCTCACGATCAGAAAACGAGGTGTAGTTATACGGTATTTCGCGTATACGAGATGTGGCCAATGCCTTATTTCCTAGGAATTATACGGTTTTACAATCAACACCAAACGGTCAGAACCTGAAGTTTATGGCCCCGGGGCCGATGACTTCATCAAGAAACCGCGTGATGCGAGAGTCTAACATGCAGAATCTGCTCACACATTAAAGCCTCAGCAAATTGGTAAGATACTATGAATCATGAGTCCTGCAACGAACTATCCCCGGAATCGACACCGTTACAGCCGATAGCGTCATTAAGCAAGGAGCAGATTCGGGAACTCTTCAGCGATGC
Source organism: Gammaproteobacteria bacterium (assembly GCA_026994735.1). Classification (GTDB taxonomy): domain Bacteria; phylum Pseudomonadota; class Gammaproteobacteria; order SZUA-140; family SZUA-140; genus RI-283. The sequence goes on from JALWQD010000288.1 coordinate 1,883, forward strand.
CCGTGTTGAGGCCTATGAACCCGGACAGACGATCTTCGCCCATGGCGATGCCAATGTGCAAACAATCTATCTCTTGCGCGGACGACTGCACTTGCAAGATAACGCCGGCACCACCTTGCAAACCATCGAAGCAGGCAATGAAAAAGCGTTACACCCACTTGCCGATGATGACCCACGGCAGCTGTCCGCTATCTGCGACGGACCGGCAGAAATTCTTCGTGTCGACCGGGAGCGACTCGACATCATGCTGACCTGGGGCGATGTCTCTGCCCCCGAAACCGAGGTTGTCATGTGCGAAGATGGCATTATCAGCATCAACAAAGCCGACTGGCTGCGGACAATGATCAAGTCACCCACCTTCCGCAACCTCCCCGCCGCCAACATCGAAACGCTGCTCAACCGTCTGGAACCCGTGGTAGTCCATGCCGGCCAGGTGATCATTCGCCAAGGTGATGCTGGCGATTACTTTTATATGATCGATGACGGCACAGCACTGGTAACACGCAACCCTGAAGATGATGAAGACTCGGTTGAACTGGCAGAACTCAATCCAGGGGCGACTTTTGGCGAAGCCGCTCTGATTTCCGATAACCCACGCAATGCCACCGTCTCCATGATGAGTGATGGTGTTCTCCTGCGTCTGGCCAAGGATGATTTTATCAAGCTCCTAAAACAACCCTCGCTGCAATGGCTCGAATACCCTGTTGTCAAAGCTATGATCGAGCGCAATGCCTGTTTGATCGATGTCCGTCAGGCGAGTGAATTTAACAACCACCATCTGCCCGGGGCAATCAATATTCCGATGCGTGATCTGCATCGGCGGGCGCAGGAACTCTCGCCCGCTTCAAACTACATTTGTGTCTGTCAGACTGGCCGCCGCAGCTCTGCTGCTGCCTTTGTTTTATTGCAATACGGATTGCGTGCAGCCGTCCTCAAAGACGGCATGCAGACCATCCATTTAACATCATAGCGATACCGCCAACACTTTCCGACCCTCACATCCACTGCATAACACGGCCTGCCGAGCGCTTCGACAAACCCTGACTGGCAGGATGCGATTACCAGGGATTTGCAGTTATTGGAGCGAACCCGGATAATTAATCCTTTCGCGGCTCAGACGCTACTGGCGCCAGTCCGCTCGCGGGCGTGTCTAGACACGCCCAAGAAATCGCAGCCAATACCCGACAGCCAGCAACGCCCACCCGGCGGATGAGACATGACCAATAAACGTAAACAGGCAGCCCTTGATTATCACGCCTACCCTGAGCCCGGCAAAATTGCCATCGCCATTACCAAACCCTGCCAGAGTCAGGATGATCTCGGTCTGGCCTACACGCCCGGCGTCGCCGAGCCCGTAAGAGCAATCGCCCATAACCCGGATGACGCTTACCGCTACACAGCAAAGGGCAACCTGGTTGGCGTCATTACGGACGGCAGCGCTGTCCTCGGCCTCGGCAATGTTGGCGCTCTTGCCGGCAAACCCGTGATGGAAGGCAAAGGCGTCCTGTTCAAGAAATTTGCTGACATTGATGTCTTCGATATTGAAGTCAATGCCGATTCCGTCGATCACTTTATCGAAACGGTTGCCGCCATCGCACCCACCTTTGGCGGCATCAACCTCGAAGACATCACCGCTCCCCGCTGCTTCGAGATCGAGCGCCGTCTGAGTGAACGCCTGAACATTCCCGTCTTTCATGATGACCAACATGGTACGGCCATCATCATCGCGGCCGCCCTGCTGAATGCCCTTGAATTACAGGGAAAGCGCCTTGCCGACTGCAAAATCGTCTGTCTCGGTGCTGGCGCAGCAGGATTGGCCTCCATGCATCTGCTGCTCTCCCTCGGTGCGGAAAAGCAAAACCTGCGCCTGATCGACCGCAACGGCGTGCTGCTCGCTCAGCGTGATGGCCTGGATCCCTCCAAGCAGGAGCTGGCTGCTAATACCGACGAGCGCACTCTTGCCG
>JALWQD010000289.1 GCA_026994735.1 Gammaproteobacteria bacterium
GCGGCCCCTTTCATCGGCCACCTTGAGCGTTGAGTGGGTCAAACCACGCACCATACCCGGTCGATAGGCAACCGTCCATGGTCCCTGGACAAAGCGTACCTTATCAATACCTCCCGGATGCCAGGGCCCGCGCCGAATATCGATCAGGTTTTGGGCCGAGAAGGCTTCTCCATCATTGAGTTCAAGGTGGGCCTCAAGGTGAATAAGCCGACCAACGGCAACAAGAGCGACGATGGCCAGCAGGCAAACATGGAAAACGAGCAGCCCCCCCCGCTGATGGATACGCGGATTGGTAATAATTGCCGCCAGCAGATTGATTGCCAGCAAGGCCAGCGGCACGATCAAAACCCAGATCGACGTCGATACCGGATTGTCGTAACTCAAGGCAGCAGCAACGGCCAGCATCCCCATACCCGTCAACGTCAACCTCGGAGCGGCAAGATATGCCAACAAGGCGGCCATCAGAAAACGGGCCTAGCGAGAACACGGCAGACAATCCAAAAATGCCAAATCATGGCAGATTGGCACAGGCCTCGGAACTGCCATTCATCCAGCTGACACCATTCTGGCCATTCCCAGGCGCACCCGATGAACCACAGTTTTGCGGTGTCCATTCACCACTGCGAGCGAAACTGCGTACTTTCAGGGCAGAACCATTGTAGTAAGGGCCGTTATAGTAACGATCCGGCGTATTTGCCCGCACCTGCCGGCTATCCGGGGCATTGACTTCACCGGGCAACAAAGGTGCCTCAAGGCCGACGTCGTTGAGGTTGGCAAGGAAAACCTTGTTCTTCCAACCATGAGGAACTGCGACATGACAATAGGTACAGCGGAAATTGGTAACAAAACTGGCATGACCGACGTGTAGATTGGTCAGTTTAAAGGGCAGGCAGCCCGTTGCCGCCCCTGTCGCAATACTGAAGCCACTCTTTTGTACGGGTTCAGCCGGTGGCACTGCCCATTGCGCTGGCGGCACATCACGCCCGTATTGACGGTAATCATGACACTTGAAGCAGAGATGATTGGCGGCAGCTGGCGGCGTGTTCTCACCCGTCTGGTCACTCCAATCGCCCTTGAGAATAAAATTATGGTCGGAACCATGTGGCCCCCAGGCAAAGCCGTCTTCGCCATTGCGCGGAACAACAGTTTCCGGATCCGTTGAAGAACCGTGACAATCGGTACAGTACATCGTCTGGATACCAATAGCCGCGTTAAAGGGTGAACGCCAGTCATTCGGGTCTGTTCCTCCACGCTCAACGGAATCACGGCCGGTTGGACGCGTCACCGGGTGCCAGGAACGGTGGTTACCATCACGAAAATTAACACAATTCCCCTGATTATCGAGATAACCCAGTGCCGGTGCTGCCAGTCCACTGATGGTACAGGTTCCGCCGCCAACAAAAGCCCCTGAAGGCGTTGCCGGGTGTGCATTAAGGTCACCGGCATGATCCAAGGGCGACTGATATTCCATTGCCTGGTTGGTATAGCGATTCATGGCATTCGTTGATGGCGGTGTACCACCACTGAATGAACCCAGCACTGGTGGCTGGTCATAGGTATAGTTCGAGTGACACTTGAAGCAAATCTGGTATTCGCGTGTCATATACGGTTCACTGACAGCGGGATTCGGTTGCCCGGTAATGGCCTCCGGATCACCGCGTTTAACATCAAAGCCAACCGGTTCGCTGCCAAAAGCTGTCGAACCGTACACAGGTTCAACACCCCAGATACCGCGCAGCACACCGGAGGCAAGATTGCTGTGATAGGGCTTGCCCTTAGCACTTAGCTGAGCAAGGGTATGTGGGTGAGTACCGGCCGCATCCGGAATTGTATTATCATCATTAAACTGACGATTTTTCATAACCCGGTGTGGATTATGGCAGTCCGTACACTCGGCATGACGGTTAATAAGATTGCCCTTGCCAAGATTTTCCGGTGATTCGACAAAGTCCTCCCCTCGCCGGTCACCTTGGCTGGCATTACCCGTACCAATATCGTGGACCTCCATACCGGCAGCCTGGTCAGCACTGGCAATTGGCATATGACGGGCCATGGTTGTGAAATCAGTTTTGATATCCGGCACGGCAAAGTTCGTATTGTTGCTCGGATTAATTTGCCCCTGCAGTGTCTGGGCACCACCGGGCAGAGCCGGGTTGGCATGACAAGCATAGCAAACTTGCTCAACAGCAGGCTGGCCACCCTGTTTGTATTTGCCACCACTAACAGGGTCCGTCAAGACGGGCCCATCGGTTCCTTCACGGAGAATCCGCCGTGATCCCTGGACGGTATGCGGGTCATGGCAATTTAAACAGGCGGCCTGCCAGACACGCATATCTTTAGGAAATTCACGTAACTTGGCTGCGGCATCATCATAACGTTCATCCCCAACCTGCTCATGAGCATGAGCCGAGCCGACCCAACCAGCCTTGTTATGGCAGGCCACACAAATAATATCGTTATCTGCATTGAATTGATTCTTCTGCGGCGCTTGCGTCTTCTGGAAGCGATTGACGCGCAAAAATTTAATATTTTCACCCGGCTCATCGGAGCGAATATGCGGATCATGGCAAGTAATACACTCGACCTTATTATCTTCCAATGGCAAGTAGTGCCCCTGCGGGAAGGCCAGGTCACTGCCATTCTGCTGATCGCGCTCCTGTAGATGACTGACCTGGCTCGGTTGATACAGCTCACCGTCGCGCAATGCCTGGGCATTATCGAATGAAAAGGAGATCGGATGATCATTACTCAGATCAACGCCCAGGCGGCGGGTAAAGCCCGTCTGTGCACCAAGCCCCTCCGGGATCGTTCCGGGAACAATATCACTCGTGCCGCTAAAGGGTATCTGCGTATTTTGGACACGATTTAATACATTAACTGAACCCAGTGCAATGGTCCCGTCATGGCATGAAAGGCAAAGTTTGGACTTCCCACCCGGCTGGCCTAGATCGGTAGCATCAAGTGAACTGGATGAATAGGGGATATAACTGGCACCGGAAAGCTTGCGGTTCCAGATCGGAGCTTTCGGCGCGGCGTTGCCACCATGTGGCGTGTGACAAAAAGCACAAATCTGCGATTCACGGCTAGCACTGGCTGCCCGCGTCAGGCCATTGGGGATAACGGTCGACGAGAAGTTATGTTTGGTATTGCGAATATCCGAAATTCGCCCGGCATCAGCCAGACCTGCTGCCGACAACAACAGGCAGATCAGAACGAACCTAACATAAGGCATATGACAACGACGGGTCATCTGTCTCCACCAAGATATTGCAGGATCACGACACGCCCGTTAAAGGCGTCGGCCAAATAGACACGATCATGATCATCGGTCCAGACGCCAGCCGGCAGATAAAACTGGCCGATGCCGTTCCCGCTTCCCCCGATCGGCAAAAGAAACCGACCCTCAGCGTCGAATACTAGCAGATAGTCATAGTAGGATTCCACCACATAGACAAGACCACGACGATCAACAGCAAGCCCTTTCGGCCGCGGCAGATCCCCCAAATAAAGCCCTCGACGACCAAAACTGCGTAAGAACTGGCCCTCTGCTGAAAAGACCTGAATACGTGAATTCAGTGTATCGGTAACATATAGCTGGTCATCTGAGAAAGTCAGGTAAGTCGGCGCATTGAATTCCCCCGGCCCTTCACCACGGTGACCGAAAACCTTTAACAGTTCACCGCTGTCAGAAAAGACTTTGATATCATGAGCGGCAACATCGGCGACAAAAACGCGGCCTCGCTGGCTATCACGGGCCAGCCCAGTCGGTCGCTTCAATTCAGGGCTGGAGAAAACCCCGACAGCCTGACCTTCACGATCAAGGCGAA
>JALWQD010000290.1 GCA_026994735.1 Gammaproteobacteria bacterium
ATGTGGTCGCGCATATCAATATGTATTGCCAACCAGTCGTTGAGCAGCAGGCGGTAACCGGCACCGAGATTGCTTGTAAAACGCTGGTTGCCGGCAAAGTCGGCACTACCGATACCGGCGATGACATAAAAATCCGAGGTATAGGCATGATGCTCGCCGATAAATGTCTCGCCTGGCAATAAATTATAGGCAAAGGAAAGATTGTAATAACTGAACTGACGTTCATCATTGGTCAGCAGACGGGCACCGCCACTCAGCAGTTCGTAACTGGTATCTCCTGCTTCACTGCGTCCGTATGCACCTTCGACAAAGAGGCCGGGAGTGACATGGTAGGCAACGCGCAGACCATAAACGGGATGTGTGCCAAAATCTTCAATACTGATAACACCTGCAAAGGCCGTCAGTTCAAAATTTTCATTATCGAATTGCGGGATCTGGACATCTCGTCGCGCCAGCTCTGGCTCAATAACCGGCTCATCGGCAGCCAGCACGAGACTGCTGACAGGTAGTAACCATAACAGCCAAACTGCTCGACAGCAGGCCTTCGAAAATTGCTGCATACTCAGGTAGCGATGAAGGCACGGCGATAATCTCAATGCTGTCGCCATTGTCGATTGTTCATATTTCACCCTCATCTTGAGACAGGATCTTAAAAGAAAAATGCCAGCCCAGCACGCCATTCGTCGATTTCCTTGTTGTCTTCATGATTGGTAAAGATGACATAATTACGGTATTCAGCCCGCAGGATAAAACGACGGGCAAGGTATGTACGCAGACCGATGGCCACATGGCTGATCGGGTCCGTACTGTTACGTGTATTAACAACCGTCTTGCGTGCCTGGGTGTTAATAACACCACTGCCAAGAGCAAAAAAGGGTGACAGCCGCCAACGATGAAACGGCTGCATGAGAAGATCGACATTGAGCAACAGGCTATCGGAAAAATCACCGAGCACTTGCGCCAGCGATACTTCAGCCGAAATCACTGGCGTCAAGGCATAGCCACTGTAGAGCGTGATGGATTGATCACCGGCAAAGTCTCCCGCGAGCACACCCATTTCCCAGCGACGCGCAAGAAATGTTCCCTTGTTCGCTTCCTCAACATGAAAAAAAATACCTGGTGCGAGCAGCGTCTTTTCCATTTGCTGACGGCTGACCCACCCTACTTTGCCTGCTGCTGTGCGCACGCGAAACCACCCTGTACGTTGGCCGAGCAATTGCAGTTTTTCACCACGCTCGGCAATATAAAAACGTGGATAGGATGCCCCTGGACCGGTGTAGATATCAACGTAAGACTCGCTGACTTCGACAAAAAAAGGTGGTTCTTCAGTCGCCATAACCGGTAGCGCCAGCCAATAGACGATAATCGACCAGGCCAAACAGCGTCTGATGGTCGTCATTGTCCTTTGCATACCGCTAACTACGGCGCTATTCATCATTTCTTTAGTCTCTGCCACCAGAACGGACAGAAAGCAGCGCCTTAAAGTGGTAACCGCGAGAGTTGCCTGCACGCCATAGCATCAGGGCAACGGCACGGCAAAGGGATCATTGTAATATTGGGCACCGATATCCAACCATTCCGAAATCAAGCGCAACTCAGCTGCGTCCAGTCGGCCAACATGACTGCCACCGGCAATAAAAGGCTGAAAAAAACGGCGACTTGCATTGGCTCCACCGACTGACATCGGTGGACGGATTGGCACCGTCACCATAACCGGAATCGGTTGACCATTGGCATCAAGCAAAGGATTTCCATTGGCATCGGTAACGAACAACGGATTGCCATTGGCATCGGTAGCGGCTATCTGGCGGTCCTGCAAAGCGCCCATAACGATGGCCTGTTCATTATCACTAAAGAGTAATTCACGATAGGAAATAAAGTGTTCCGGCTGTTCCGGAGCCGCACCATCACTAAGATCAAGCTGGGCTGCAGGCACTTGCAGATTGCCCACAACATCGCGCGAAGAATGGCAGTTAGTACAAGTGTCAGCGCCACGATCAAGCCCCCAGAGAGGGTGAATAACCGTTTCATAATTGATGACAATACGGCAGGAAGGCTGCCACTTTGTCTGGCAGGCAGCCGACACCGGCACGGGTGTCCGCAAGCGACTATAGCGATAGGAAAAGGAGGCATCAACAGCACGGCCGGCGCTGGCTGCATCAGTCCAGACATCGTCATAGACGATATCAACACTGGGCTGCAAGGATGCCGGCTCAAGGCGACTGCGTGTCTCGGCCATGGTCTCGCCCATGTCGGCAAAAAAAGTGGCCACAGTGTTGACAAAGGGCAGTCCTGTCGTTGCTGCGCCGCTGTTGAGAGCCACAGGAGCGCGTGAACTGCCATGCGCCAGACCACTGCGATGATCATGGCATCCGTTGCAGTTCAATGTTTCACCCGGCCGTAACTGCAACCAATTTTGATGTCGGGCGCTGATACGACGGCCATTCTGGTCAAGAACACTGATCGTCAATGGTACATTGGCCGGCACCTTGATACGCACTGAACCATCCGGTTCGATCGGGGCATAGGCGACAATCTCACGCATTAACTGACCACTGCTGCGACCAAAGGCTGTGCCACGCAGGCGACGGACATTACGACCGGGAATGGCAACAGCCTTGATGACACGCAGAAACCGGGCCGGTCGCTGATCAGCCAGGGTCTGCGCTGGGTCGGCCAGAGCGGCAATACTTGCTTTCCCGGAACTGAGGCCACGAAAACGGCCATCGAAATCATAAACACTGCGAATATGCAGAATCGCGGTGCCTTCCTGGGCCAGAGCCGGATCAAGCATTTGGTCAGCAAGAATATCGGGCAATGGGCGTGCCTGAGCAGTAACAATATCGCTGTAAATGATGCCTTCCCGGGGCACCAGTAACGGCACCTGTGTGGCATCATCACGATTATAGAGATAAAGGCCATACAATGGTGCAGCCTCGACGACAGCAGGATCGGCCAGAGCCATCTCCGTACAGGGCTGAATGCCCCGTGTAGCTGTCTGCAGGCGGCAGGGTGTCCAACTGACGAGCAGACGATTGCTGCCATCGCGTAATGGAAAACCGGCACTAAAGCGGCCAGCGAGTGACGGTGCAAGACCTTGCTGAACATCAAGATTCGTGGCTGCCTGCTGGGCTGATGTGATATTGCCAAGCAGGGAATTTACGGCGAGTTGAGTACTGTCGGTATAGTTATTGACATCAATTGTTACCAGATTACCGCCCCCATAGGGACTGCGAAACGGCTTCAGCAAACTTAGCAGGCGGCCATCGGGCATCACCTGTGGGCGCAAAAACTGGAGTGTGTTGGCACCAGCGAGATGACTGTGAGCACCATAAACAACTTCCAGCCCAGTACCATCCGGATGTACTTTATAGAAGCTGATCTGGCTTTGCCTGCCCATATTGTCCCAGCGCGAAAAAAGGATCTCGCCATTGGCGAGGACGACGGGGTCCAGATCATGACTCTGGTTAAACGACAGCTGCCGAATATCACTGCCGTCAGACTCCATGACATGGAGCACAAAAGCCGGCTCCCGGCGTCGTTCATCAAGGGCAGCAAACTGTGGCTTGCCCTCATCAAGCAGGGTTGCACGAGCCTGGCGTTGGCGTGTCGAAGTAAAGACAATGCGGCCGTCGGGAAGATAGCGCGGAGCACGATCCTGGCCAGCATCGGCAGTAATGTCCGAGGCAATAATACGGTGTAGCGTATCGCTTACAGTATTGTATTCCCAAATATTCCAGGTCGGTTGTTCTTCCGCTGCACGGCCATCGACATCTGCCTTGCGCAGTGCAAAAAGCAACCGTTTGCCATCATAGGAGACACT
>JALWQD010000291.1 GCA_026994735.1 Gammaproteobacteria bacterium
GTCATTTGTACCGTCATGGCGAGGTTGTTATAGGCATTAACCAGAGAGGGGTCTGCCTGAATAGCCTGCTTGCCGTATTCGATAGCCTCGCAAATCCGACCGGTGTCGCGTAGAACCAGGTTATACAGGGTCAATACGGGTGCAGAATCGGCGGCGAGTGAAATGGCGTGTTTCAGTAAGGTTTCGGCCTTGCTGAATTGTCCGTCAGTATGCAGGGCAGTAACATAGTTGATAATGGCATCGACGTTGTCTGGTTGCAGTTCAATCGCACGTTGGCCACTGGCAAGCGCATGTTCAAGGTCGCCACAGAGGTAGGCCAGGTAGCTCAGGTTGGCGAGAACAACGGTGTTATCAGGCTCAAGGCTCAGTGCTTGTTCGAGTAGCTGCCGTGAGGATTTGTAATCACCCCGCTGGAAAGCGGCCTCGGCTTTTTGTTGGAGCGCATTTGTTTGCATTGTTTTGAGTAAACCGTAAACCGGGGTCAGACCTCGGTTTTTTACCGTTTTCTTGTACGGTAGCAGTCTTTGTGGAACAGAACAATGTGTAAAATCGTAGTCGCCCCCCGGTTTTGTGGATAGAATGCTGCTTGGGGTTACCCGTTTCAGCATAATCCACGTGTTCGAGATGGACAAGTTAAACAGGCGTCTGGTTTTGTGAGTAGTATGCGAAGTTTTGTTGGCACAATGAGCGGTCTTTCCGGTCAACTCGGTCGTTGTTTTGCAGGGGGATTATGAAAGAGCCTTTGCGTAAACAGTTGGCGGCCGGGTTGCAACAGATGGGGTTGTTTTACCCGGTGCCGGTGCAACAAAAACTGATACATTACATCCAGTTGATTGCACGCTGGAACCAGGCCTTCAACCTGACCGCGATAAGGGATGTGGAAGAAATGGTCAGCAAGCACTTGCTGGACAGTCTGGCGGTGCAGCCTTATCTGGAAGGCGAGCGAGTGCTGGACGTTGGCAGCGGAGCAGGATTGCCCGGTATCCCGTTTGCCATTACCAGTCCAAACAGGCGATTTTATCTGCTCGACAGTAATGGCAAGAAAACACGCTTTTTGATGCAGGCAAAAATCGAGTTGAAGTTGGATAATGTTGAGGTGATTCATTCGCGAGTGGAAGATTATCGCCCCATCGAAGACGGACATGCGATATACTTCGACGTGATTACCGCTCGCGCTTATGCCGTGACGGAGACGATTCTGGCTTCCACGGCACACTTGCAGAACGATGAGACGGTGATTCTGGTGATGCAGGGCAAGTGTGATGAAACACTCGGCATAGCGGGTTACCGGATACTCGACAGTGTTGAGTTGGCGGTCGCCGGACTGGATGCTTCCCGGCACTTGCTGGAAATTTGCCGCTGTGCAGAAGTGCCGCAATCACGACCAGACCAGAATGACCAAACCTGAAATATCAAAGTAGTTAGCAGATAACCATGTCCAAAGTACTTGCTCTAGCAAATCAAAAAGGCGGGGTTGGCAAAACCACCACCAGTGTCAACCTTGCCGCCTCGCTTGCTGCGACCAAGCGGCGCGTGCTGATGATTGACCTTGATCCACAGGGCAATGCTACTATGGGAGTGGGTGTTGACAAGACCGCGCTGGAAGCGACCTTTTGTGATGTTTTGCTGGAAGGGCTAGACGTACACAAAGTTGTACATCATATAGAGAATGTCGGCATCGACTTGTTGCCCGCCAATGCCGACATGACGGCGGCAGAAGTGGAGCTGATGCGGTCGGAGAATGCCGAGCAACGGCTCAAGAAGGCCATTGCGCCCATTAAAAACGAATATGATTATGTCTTGATCGACTGTCCGCCTGCGCTCAATATGTTGACCCTGAATGCGATGGTGGCCGCAGACGGGGTGATTATCCCGATGCAGTGTGAGTATTATGCGCTGGAGGGGCTGACCGCATTGATGGACACGATTGAACAGGTGCGTTCCTCGGTGAACCCCGGGTTACAGATAGAAGGCTTGCTGCGCACCATGTATGACTCCAGAAATACGCTGGCAAATGACGTGTCTGCACAACTGATAGAATATTTTGGTGAACGGGTTTATCGCACCGTGGTACCACGAAATGTGCGGCTGGCGGAGGCGCCCAGTCACGGTCTGCCTGCCTTGTTATACGAGAAAACATCGCGTGGGGCGCTGGCCTATCTGGCGCTGGCAGGAGAAATGCTACGCCGGGAAAGTCAGCTGGAAGCAGCCAGACAGGCCGAACCTGCGTAGTTTCGGCGGGGCAGGCCAGACAGGCCGGTAAAGAGATAATGACAAATTCGAAGATGAGAGCGTAATGGCGGCGAAGAAAAAAGGGTTGGGCAAGGGTTTGTCGGCACTATTGAAGAACAGTGATGTAGAAACCATCATTGAACCAAGTGGCGATGACGAGCTGCGGGTGATTGACGTTGACCTGATTCAGCGTGGCCCCTGGCAGCCACGTAGCTACTTTGACGAAGCCGCGCTGCAAGAGCTGGCCGATTCCATTGCCAAGCAAGGTGTGGTGCAGCCCATTGTGGTGCGTCAGGCGGCGGCCGGGCGTTTTGAGATCGTTGCCGGTGAGCGGCGCTGGCGGGCCAGCCAGCTGGCCGGTTTGTCGCAGATTCCTGCCGTCGTCAAGGTCTTCAATGACCAGACTGCAGCAGCGGTTTCACTGATTGAAAATATTCAACGTGAAAATCTGAATCCGCTTGAAGAATCGACAGCCTTGAAGCGCCTGATTGACGAGTTTTCGATGACGCACCAGCAAGTTGCCGAAACCGTGGCACGTTCGCGTGCATCGGTCAGCAACCTGTTACGTTTGCAGGAGTTGAATGAAGATGTGAAGAACCTGCTGGCCGAGCGACAGATTGATATGGGGCATGCACGCGCCCTGCTGGGGGTCGAGGGTGCGGCGCAAAGCCAGCTTGCCAGGCAGGTGGTGCAGCAGAAACTGTCAGTGCGTGAGACAGAAGCCCGGGTGCGCAAGCTGGGGCAGACACCGAAGAAAAGCTCACCGCCGAAAAAAGACCCGGATATAGTGAAGTTGGAAGAAGAGTTGTCCGAAGTGGTGGGGACGCCGGTCAAGGTACAGCAAAAGAGTGCGGGCAAGGGGCATCTGGAAATTGAGTATAGTTCGCTGGACGTGCTTGAGGGCATACTCGCTCGTTTAAGGGGTGGGGTATAAGCGTTCAAAAGTACCGTCCGGAGCAAAGGCCGGTTGGATGGCTCGGGCAGGCGGCAAGAAAAACAGAATATTCTAAAATGCCAAAATAAAAGTCTCTTATATCGAGATTCATTCCTTGACCTTTTATGGTGCGCTCCATTATAATTCGCGCGCATTCTAACCTCCCACACAGTAATCGCTGAGGTTGGTTGTCAATGCAGACACCGATGCCGAAGAATCAGCCATTACTCGATTCTCGCCAACAAGCAGTCAGATTAATCAGGTCGCAACTACTGGCTACGCTAGTGTTGTCTCTCATGCTGCTTGCTTATGACCGAACGGCGGGCTACTCGGCCCTGACCGGCGGAATGATTGCGAGTATAGCGAATGCCTGGTTTGCGCTGAAAGTGTTCAGGTTTGACCGGTATGAGCAACCAGGGCTGTTGCTAGGGGTGTTCTATACGGGAGAAGTGATCAAATTTATCCTCACTGGGGCTATGTTTATTGTCGCCTTCGTGATGATTAAGCCGATCAACGTGGTTGCTTTGTTAAGCATTTATTTTTTGGTACAGATAACGCCGGCGCTGGCAAACAGTCAGGGTTGGCTTGATAAAGACGAGAAACAG
>JALWQD010000292.1 GCA_026994735.1 Gammaproteobacteria bacterium
GGGGAGTTCGGCTACTCAACCCAGTTGAAGACAGGCTGGGCACATGCTGCGGGTTCAAGTGATCCACTGCTGGTCGTTGATCAGCGGGTCACGGTACAGGATAACAACTTCCTGCACACAACATCCATGGAAGACCGCTTCCATATGGAGCTGGGTGAAAATGTCAATGACCGTAAAATTGATACTTCATCCGTTGTTGGCACCACGGCCACAGCCGATGGCGGCACCTCATCCATTATCATCGACCCTAATAATGCAGCACATGTAGCTTCATGTGGCATCCTGGGTGGTACCGTTATCGGTAATAGCTGCGTCATTCCGGGTACCGCTGGTAGTGGTTTCAACAACCCGATTATGTTCAACAGCAGCTATGTCTCAGGGTCATTCCAGACAACCAGCCGTGTACCTGACCCATTTAATCCCCTGCTGAGCAATGGCGGTGATATCGGTTGGTCAGCGGGTGATGCCATTCAGGCAACCTGGGTTGGTGGCCGTTATGTAACGACTGATCCTTATGGCCCATCAGTCATCGGCGCTACCAGCTATACCAACTACTCAACAGGTGACAGGACAGCAATTGCCAGCGTTAACCTACCGACAGTAACAGGTAGCGCGGGTAACCCGAACCCGGATTCATGGGCGGCACCTTTTGTCCCACCGGCACTGAGTTACAGCAATACCTATACACCGCCTGCAACACCAGGGCCTTAAATACCCGCTGCAAGAAAAAAAGCCCGGTTTTTACCGGGCTTTTTTTTCGAACTAACAAACACCCTCCTCGACATCAATAAACCTTAAGGTAAAAGATTCACAATATTGAGAACCAGTAGGCATCCTTCATTATGAGTTACCGCTAGTATTTGCCTACTATCAAGGAATAGTATTCAATACCCGCAGCAGAAGATTAGTCACGGCTTTCTTTGAACCTAGCCATCGTAAGAAAGCCCAGACATCCGAGGATAAGCAATGCCGTCACTCAGCCAGTCCTTTCAGAACACCTTTGAGATATTACCTGCAGACACCCCCAGATTGCTCGAAGAGTGCTTTAAGGTACGCTACCAGATTCTTTGCCAGGAAGGCCGTATACCCGGTTTCCAGGCCAACGATTACCCGGACAGACTGGAAAGCGATGAATTTGACCAGCGTTCAGTGCACATGCTGTTACTACACCGTCCAAGTGGGCGCACAATCGGCACTGTCCGGCTTGTCATTTCAACAGGATCGAAATCTCCATTTCCGCTTGAAACATGTCCACAAGATGCTTTTTATCCTGGTATGGCGAATATCATCGATGAAAACCGGGGCTGGCTGACAGAAATTTCACGGCTATTCATACTGCCTGAATTTCGTGGCCGGCAGAATGATTCTCTACTTTGGGGCAGCCAACCTGAAGATCAGCCAGATAAACGACTTAAAAAACTCGAACGACGCAAATTACACCCCATCGTCGGGCTATTTAAGGCAATTTTAATGGTTTCAACCCACTATAACCTGCGATGCTTGTGCGCAGTGATGGAGCCAAGGCTTGCGGCATTGATGTCTGGTTTCGGTATTCTTATGCGGCCGTTGGGTGAAACCATTGCCTATCACGGAAGAAGGCGCGTCTACTTCGCATCTCTTGATGACATCCTTGACAATATCCATAAAAACCATAAAGACATCTGGGAACTGCTAACAGAATATGGCAAACTACAGCCTAGTACAGTCCTGGACAGAGATAATGTGTCAGTACAGGTACAAGCCTATCGGTAAACCATGCCATAAAATGACCTTCCTCGGTCAAGGCTACCGATTGTTACGAGTCAGTTACCTAAACTTTTCAAGCACCAAGAAACATAACAGCAACTTATCTTATTTTTCCAACAACGCCTCATTATCATCGCTAGCACAGCCCATCAGCACAACGGTAAAACTGTTACTGCTGTTTTTTCTTTTTTCAATTCCACTACTTAGCTACGCCGCAAACAAACCCACCCTGATTGTTAATAAAAGTGTCCAGCAGTCTTCCATTTCAATGGGCGCTTTACGAACAATTTTTGGCATGCGTTTACGCAGCTGGAATGACGGTACAACCATTCGCGTCATCGTTCTACCAGACAACCATCCATTGCACTCCAGCTTCAGTAAACGCGTATTAGGTATGTTCCCACACCAACTACGCTGGGCCTGGGACAGACTGGTGTACTCTGGCACAGGCCAAGCCCCGATACAGGTCTCAACGGAAGAACAGATGTTGCATATACTTCAGACAACAGCCGGTGCCATTGGCTATCTGGAAACGGTCCCGAAAGATGACAATATTCATCCCCTGGAGATTCGCTGACATGAAACTATTTCAGCAACCGCTCAGGCATCTCATTGTCATCATCGTTGTACTGGCTGGCTTTGTCAGTAACGTCAAGGCCGAGAGTAATGCAGATAACGTACAAATTCATGGTTTTTTAACACAATCAGCCATTTCAACCAATGCCAATAATTTTTTTGGTTCAAGCAGACATTCGGTTGCCTTTGATTTTACAGAAATCGGTATCAACACCTCTTACCGCCCTAAAAATAAATGGTTGTTAAGCGGGCAATTACTGTCACGACGGGCAGGCCAGACTGACGGTGGCAAGATTCGTATCGACTACGCCCTCATCGATTACACCATTAGAGATCAAATCAGCAGCCGTTGGGGTATCCGTGCGGGGCGCATCCTTAATCCTCTCGGTTTCTATAATGAAACACGGGATGTTGCTTTTGCCCGCCCCAGTATTTTCCTGCCGCAATCTATTTACTTTGACCGTGTGCGAGATCTGGCGATCTCCTCCGACAGTCTCTATATCTATGGTGAACAACGCTTTCAACATAACGAATTACTCTGGCAAATTGGTATTGGCTACCCCCGCATTAGCAATGAAGAAATAGAACGTTCACTGCTGGGGCAATTATTACCGGGACAATTTGACTCATCAGCATCATTACTCGGGCGTCTACTCTTTGAAATTGACGGCGGACGTTTTCTGCTAGGCATCAGCGGCGCTCATGCCTTACTGGATTACAGTACTGGCAGCGGCTCCCCCCTGCAAAGTGGACGCGTCACCTTTGCTCCGGTCATCGTGTCGGCACAGTACAATGGCGAATTCCTCGCATTAACCGCCGAATATGCCCAGCGATCCTTTACCTATCAGAATTTTGGTCCCCTGCTCGCAGATAACAACTTTGTCGGTGAAAGTGCTTATTTACAATCCGTCTATCGCTTTAGGCCCGATTGGGACATGCTCCTGCGTTATGATGTTCTCTATACCGACCAATCAGACCGACAGGGTAAAGCCTTTGCTGCCAGTCACCCATCGACAGCTGCATTTTCCCGCTATGCACGTGACGCGACTATTGGCGTCGGATGGCAATATTCATCAGCACTATTACTACGCGCCGAACTCCATCATATTATTGGCACGGCATGGCTGACCGGTGCAGACAACCCTCTCGCAAGTCATGTAGAAAAGAACTGGGATCTGTTCGCCCTACTCGCCTCGTTCAGGTTTTGAAGGGGATTATCGATGCCTGAGAGACAACAAGATAAGCTCGCAAGCCCCCGTTTTCTCAGCCTTACGTGGCGTATCATCATCTTTTCAAGCATTCTTCTGGTGGGTATTGCCGTCACCCTTACCAGCATCAGTTACTACGGTCTGCAACGGCAGCACCAGCAAAAATGGGACACAGCGTATCGCCAATATCTACTGCAATTTGAAGGTTTGATCAATGATGCGACCAATCAAGAACAGCAAATAGGCAGCACAATCACATCCTTCTCTGGCATTCAGGAAGCGATTGCACAAGGAAACCCGGAACAGTTGCGTCAGGCCTTCGATAAACACTGGCCATCATTGCAAATCGACTTTGGCCTCGAAGTTGCCCGCTTTTTTAGCCCTGAAGGTATCTTACTGGGAAAATGGCCGGCGGAAGACAACAAGCTAGTCAATAGACGGGTTATTTCGTGGGTCTGGCAGGTAAAACAAGAAGACCAACCCCTATCGGTCGTTGATTGCAGTCAAAGCTGTATGCATTACACCCTCGTACCGGTACTCGCGGAAGGAAAGAATGCCGGTATTCTACTGATTGGCAAATCGCTCGCCGATGTCTTGCTCGGCTTTCGCAAAGGTTCCGCTACCGATGTCGGTTTATTTGTCACTAACCAGAAAAATGCCACCGACCTGTCACCTTCAGCAATCCTCGCCGGCAAGGAGTGGCGTCGCCGGCTGCTTGCCGTCACGAATCCGGATCATACCCTGCCACTCTTGGCCCGCATGGCCAGTGAAATACCGGATTTGCATGCTATCCCCGACAGCACCCGGGTAAAACAGGCGGGTAAAGATTATGCCATTCGCCTTTTTTCACTCGATAGCATGATTGATGTCGGTCATGCGGCCATTGTCTTCATTACCGACATCAGTCAAGACCTGATCGCTATCCGCGTTGAAACAACACGCACCCTGTTAACAGGTTCAGTCGGCTTGTTGGCTGCTGAAATTCTGCTTTTTATACTCCTCTGGGCACCTATGTCACGACTTCGCAGAAATGCCTCGGCACTACCACTATTGGCAGATAACGCCTTTACCGAAGCACGGCAGGTCATCAGTGCCAGCACATCGCAACATCTTTGGGATGATGAATCGGATATCATGGCACGGGCATCGGTCGCGCTCGCAGACCGACTTGAACTGCTACAACAGGAAGCCGGCCAACAACGAGACAAATTGCAGAAAAGAGCACTTGAACTCAGTCATCAGAAGGAATTGGTAACAAGCCTCCTCAATACTGCTAATGCCATCATTCTGACTCAGAATGGTCATGGCGAGATCACCTCAATCAACCGCTATGGCTTAAACCTGCTGGGCTATGCTGAAGATGAGGTTGTCGGCATTCCTTTTGTCCGGCTTGTTTCATCCGAAGATTTTGATCCGAGCCTGCTGGAAAACCTCAGCGCCGTTGCCAAGGGTAAATTGCCACTGTTACATCAAGATCTCGCTATACGCGCGCGTACCGGCAGCATCTTTCATATTGACTGGTATCATTCTCACCCCCAGCTCGAAAACGATAACCGCACCCTGATTCTCTCTGTCGGCCATGACATCACTGAACGGCGTGTTGCGGAAGCACGACTCTCATGGCTGGCTTCGCATGACCCTCTTACCGGTCTGTTGAATCGGCGTACTTTTCAAATCATGCTCAAAAAAGAGATTGAGGAAAGTCACCAGGCACAGGGAAAACACGGTGCCCTGCTGTTTCTTGATATCGATCAATTCAAGGATGTTAATGATAGCAGCGGCCATCAAACAGGTGATATCTTACTCAGGGATGTTGCCAATACATTATTGAAAATGGTCGATGGTATCGGTGTCATCGGCCGTCTGGGCGGAGACGAGTTTGGTATTATGCTGACCTCGACAACGCGCGAACAAGCTGAGCAAATGACCCAGAAAATCGTCAATCGCCTGGGACAAATCACGCTGCCAGCCTCTGGCCGGATGTACCGCATATCCGCCAGCATTGGTTTGGCCCAATATCCTGAACATGGTGCCAACGTCAAAACATTACTGGCCAATGCCGATCTGGCCATGTACCAGGCAAAAGAACAGGGTCGTGGCCGTTGGCATCTCTATTCAGCCAGAGACAATGTCAACCAGCGTGTCTTTCAAAGAGTCTTCTGGCGTGAAAAGATCGAGCAGGCCCTGCATAAGGACCTTTTCGAACTTTATTACCAACCGATCATGCATATCCCCAGCCGCACGATCAGCCATTTTGAAGCGCTGTTACGATTGCATAATGATGATGGCACTGTCGCAGCGCCATCGACCTTCATTATTATTGCTGAAAATACCGGCATGATTCACCGTATCGACCAGTGGGTCATCGACAACGCCCTCAGAACGCTGCAAAAGTTAAATAGCCAGGGTGCTGAAATCAGCTTCAGTATTAATATTTCAGCACATACCCTGTCAAGCGAGCATTTTCTCGATATGCTTCGAGACAAGATCCAGCAAGCAAAAGTTGACCCTACCCGCCTGATTCTGGAAGTTACGGAAACTGCTGCTGTCGAGGACTTTGCCAGTGCCCGGATGCGCATTGAGCAAATTCAGTCGCTCGGTTGTCGCTTCGCTCTCGATGATTTCGGCGTTGGCTTTTCATCTTTCTATTCCTTGAAACAATTGCCTGTTGATCTGGTCAAAATTGATGGTTCTTTCATCAAAGACCTGACTCACAATAAAGAAGATCAGGTGCTCGTCCATTCACTGGCACAAGCAATTCAGGGTTTCAAAAACACATCCGTCGCAGAATTTGTTGCCAGTGAAGACATTTTTAAATTGATTCGGGAATTCGGCATAGACTATGCCCAGGGTTATTTCATAGGCGAGCCCGTGCCGTTAGAAGCAATGTGCAGACGCTATCTCGCTGACATTCACTTGCCGAAAGCGGAGGCACCACAAAAAAAGGTCACCCAACTCCACGGCAAGCGTAAAAAAAATGGCTGATATCCCGCCGCCATTAACAACGTGTAGAAAAAACCGCCTGGATTTTATCCGGTATAGCAGAATAAGCTAACGGCGATACCTAACATCAAACTACTCGCTGTCTGGTCACTCGTCGACTGCCAAGCGATTGATCATGTGCATGAACATCTCCTCGTCAAGCACCTCAACAGCAAGCCGTTCGGCCTTTTGCAACTTGCTGCCGGCCTCTTGCCCGGCTATCAAATAGTCTGTCCGCGACGAAACACTGCCAGTAACCCTGCCACCGAGTGCTTCTATGCGTTCCTTGGCTTCAATGCGTGACATACTCGCCAGTGTTCCCGTAATGACAAATACTTTTGTCGCCAATGGCAGCGCTGCAGCAGTATCGACAATAACCGCTGGCCAGCGCACACCGACACTGAGCAAATCATCGATCACCTTTCTGTTGGCCGTTTCAAGAAAAAAATCCTCTACGCTCGAGGCAACTACAGGACCGACATCATGGACTGTTTGCAGTGTCTCTTGATCGGCATTCATTAATGCCTCAAGAGAACCGAAGTGCCTGGCCAGTGTTACGGCCGTCGCTTCACCGACACCGCGAATACCGAGGGAAAAAATAAAACGTGGCAATGTGGTAGTTTTACTGTGCTCAATAGCAGCCAGCAAACGATCGGTTAATTTTTCGCCAAAACGATCCAGTGCCAGCCAATCCTTCCGCGTCAGGTGATAAATATCAGCAATCGTGGCAATCAGGTTACGGCTGACCAATTGATCAATATGCTTGCCGCCAAGGCCTTCAATATCCATCGCCTGGCGTGAAACAAAATGCCTGACAGAGGCCTGCAACTGAGCCGAGCAGGCAAGCCCGGCAGTACAGCGGGCAACCGCCTCACCTTCCTGGCGGCTGATATGGCCATGACAAACAGGACAGCGTATTGGCATGACAAAGGGCCGTGCAGATGACGGCCTTTTGGCATGCACGACGGCCACAACTTCGGGAATAACATCACCTGCCCGTCGAATCATAACCGCATCACCAATACGAATATCCTTACGCCTGATTTCGTCCTCATTATGGAGCGTCGCCCGGCTAACGATGACCCCGGCTACCGTTACTGGCTCCAGTTCCGCAACGGGTGTCAGAGCACCGGTTCGCCCCACCTGAAGGCGGATATCGAGAACACGACTCATTTCTTCCTGGGCCGGAAATTTATGGGCTATGGCCCAACGTGGAGCCCGCGAAACACTGCCCAAACGTTGTTGCAAGCGGCGGTCATCAACCTTGTAAACAACGCCATCAATAGCAAATGACAGCTGCGGTCGCTGCGCCATCATCTGTCGATAGTAAGCCAGGCAAGCATCCATATTATCAAGGCGCCGAGTGAGACTGGAAACCCTCAAGCCCCAATCCCGCAGCTGTTGCAGCAAAGCAGAGTGGCTATCGGGCAACTCCGTACTGCAATCGCCGACGCCATAGCAAAAAATCGCCAGTGGCCGCCCTGCCGTGATTTCAGGATCGAGTTGGCGAAGACTGCCGGCGGCAGCATTGCGCGGGTTGGCAAAAGGCCTCTCGCCTTTTTCCTGCTGCTGCTCATTGAGTGCAGAAAAACCTGTATAACTCATATAAATCTCACCACGAACAATGAGCAGTGACGGTATATTTTCACCTCGCAAACACAGGGGAACCGTGCTTATTGTGCGCACGTTGGCCGTCACATCCTCACCCATAACACCATTCCCGCGTGTTGCCGCCTGGACAAACCGGCCATCATGGTAACGAAGACTGATTGCCAGACCATCGAGCTTCGGCTCGGCGCTATAAGCAATATCACCACTTTCTTCGAGACGCGTTCGCAAGCGCTGGTCAAAGTCCGCAAGTTCGTGCTCAGCAAAAGCATTGGCCAAAGACAGCATGGGTGGTTCATGAACAACTTCCCGAAAACCGTCAGCGACCTTGCCGCCCACTCGCTGTGTCGGTGAATCCGGCCTGATTAACGAGGGGTTATCTGCTTCAAGCTGTTCCAGCTCGCGCAACAGGCGATCATAACGGGCATCACTTAGCAGAGGATCATCGAGTACATAGTAATGATAATCACAGCGACGAATCTCAGCTCGCAATCGCTGTACATGTTGTTCCAGCTTGTCACTCACATCGATCTTCATCATAGCGATGGCTTGTCCTCGCTATAGAGAAAACAGCGAACCTCATGTCCCGACGCAATCAATGTCTTGCCGGGATAGCTTTCCTGACAACGTGGCATGGCCTGCGGGCAGCGGGCATGAAAGTGACAACCGGAGGGTGGATTGCTGGGTGACGGCAAGTCACCTTCAAGACGAATAACAGCATGTCCAGCCTCTTTCTCAATCACCGGGATTGCCGAGAGTAAGGCCTGGGTATAAGGGTGACGAGGTGCATGGAGAATGTCCGTCACCTTCCCTTGCTCGACAATCCGGCCAAGATACATCACTGCAATATCATCGGCGAGATAAGCAACAACCGCTAAGTTATGCGTGATAAATAAATAGGACAGGCCTCGTTTTTGCTGCAGTTCCTTCAATAAATTGAGGATCTGCGCCTGGACAGAAATATCCAGGGCACTTGTCGGCTCGTCACAAATGAGCAACCGCGGTGAAACCGCCAATGCGCGCGCGATACAGATTCTCTGCCGTTGCCCGCCTGAAAATTCATGGGGATAACGTTGCGCCGCAGCTGCAGGCAGCCCTACTTGCTCAAGCAGCGCCAATACCTGCTGTTGACGGTTGGCGGCATCATAGTCAGGTACCAGGGCCTGAATCCCCTCTTCAATAATCTGCGCAACCCGCATGCGTGGATTCATCGATGAAAAAGGATCCTGAAAAATAATCTGAAAATCTCGCCGTCGCTGACGCAATTCCTCGCCTTTCAGCTGGGTTAGTTCATCACCTTCAAAGAGCACCCTTCCTGATGTTGGTCGGAGCAATTGCAGGATCGCCTTGCCGATCGTCGTCTTGCCGCAGCCCGACTCACCCACCAGGGCCAATGTGCGCCCTTTCGACAAACGAATATCGACACCATCAACGGCAAATACATGCCCAACAGTCCGCTGTAACAAGCCTTTTTGAATCGGAAAGTGAACCTTCAAGTCCTGAACATCAAGGAGTGGCGAAACATTATCGTCTACCGCAAGACTAGCTGTCGCCACCCTGGCTGTCGCTGTACTGATATCCTGGCGGTGCTTTGCATTTTCGTCAACAAGAAGATGACAACGCACCTGTTGATCATTGGCGAGTGTATGCCATGCCGGCACAGACTGACGGCAGGTTGACCAGACATGCGGGCAACGTTCGGCAAAACGGCAACCGGAAAATGGCGTCGTTAAAGGGGGTACTTGACCGGGAATCGTCGTCAATACCTGACTGCGTTTATTGACCGTCGGCAAGGCAGCAAACAGACGACTACTGTAAGGATGCTGAGGATGGGCGAAAAAATCTTTCCGGGAAGCCTGCTCGATCAATTGCCCGGCGTACATAACGGCAACCCGATCAGCCATTTCAGCGACAACACCCAAATCATGGGTAATCAGTAACAATGCCATCCCCGTTTCGGACTGTAATCGCCGCAGCAAATCCAGTACCTGTGCCTGAATCGTGACATCAAGGGCCGTTGTTGGCTCATCAGCGATAAGCAAATCCGGCTCCCCGGCCAGGGCGATCGCAATCATAACCCGCTGTTTCATGCCCCCCGATAATTGATGCGGAAACTCACCGTAGCGTCGCTGTGGTTCAGGGATACCAACCGCAGCCAGCAATTCCAACACACAGGCCCTCTGCGCACCTCCTTTCAGAGCGCGATGCAACCGCACTACTTCGGCAATTTGTTCACCAACAGTGAGCACCGGATTCAACGACGTCATCGGTTCCTGGAAGATCATGGCCATACGCCTGCCACGCAAACGGCGCATACCCACTTCCGACAAATCCATCAGGTTCATGCCATCAAGCCAAATGTCACCTTTGACGATATGGCCATTGTCAGGTAACAGGCGCATCAGCGACAGCGAGGTCATGGACTTACCGCAACCCGACTCGCCGAGTAAGGCAAAGGTCTCTCCTCGATGAATACTGAAACTAACATCATCGACAGCACGAACAATTCCTTCATCCCCGGCGCTGAAATGGGTACTCAGCCCCTTGACTTCGAGCAGAGCGGTTGCTGCAACAGCTTCAGATGGCATGATGGTCAAATCCTTGTTGTGAAATACCGGCATGACTTATCAGGTAATGCATTAGCGCCTCCGCCGTGGATCAAAGACATCACGAACAACATCCGAGAAAAGATTTGCCGCCAGAACGAGGACAAACATAAAGAGAAAAGCCGCGAACAGGCTCCACCAGACCATCGGCTCCCTGCTCATTTCCAAACGGGCGCTATTGATCATATTGCCCCAACTGTGCATCGACGGGTCCACCCCAACACCAACGTAGGAGAGGACCGCTTCTGCAAGTACCAGGCCACTGAAATCGAGAACAACCGTGATCAGCACAATATGCATCACATTTGGCAACAAGTGCCGCAACAGGATACGCAGAGGGCGAACACCGAATGCGGTTGCCGCCTGGACAAAATCAACACTGGACAACTTCATTGTTTCTCCACGCAAGAGACGGCAGAGTCCGGTCCAGCTGGTGATACCGAGGATAATACAAAGAAATAACAAACGCAGATCAGCACGCTCGGCATCACTTTGAAATGCCTCCGGGTGTCCTTCAATATAGACCTGTAGCAACAACACTGAAGAGGCAATCAAAAGCACACCCGGTACTGAACTCAGAGTCGTATACAAATACTGAATCAAATCATCGATTCGACCACGTAAATAACCGGCCGTCAGGCCCGTAAAAACGGCAAATGGCAACATAATTAATGTCGTCAATGTGCCAATCAATAACGCCGTACGGATACTTTTCATGGCCTGATAAAAAACATCATTGCCAACCTTGTCGGTACCCAGTATATGATAGTAAGGAGCCAGCTCAAGAGTACACATCAGTAACAGCAGGAACACAGCCAGCGTCACCATAACCGTCTTCCAGGGAACGATTGATGCGGCTGAAAAAGAATATTGCCAACTGGCAGTAATGCTCGTCCGCTGACGCCTGGCCTGGCAGCCAAGAAAAACAATGAGCAAGAAAAAACCGATAGCAAAAGCCTTGATAAAAGCCACGCCAAGACGCTGCATCACATCCAGCGGGCGATCGGCAATTGTCTCAAGATGACGGCCACCATACTGCAAGCGTGGATAGCCACGCTCACTGCCACCCTTATTATCTTCAATCGTTTCCTTCACGAAAAGATGCAGTGCAAAAGGTGCTGAATAAGTCTTTTCCGTTTGCTCACGTATTGATGTAGCGAGAAGATCAAAAACACTGACTACTTCGGTCGAATAATAATTTTGCCGTTGTGCAGCGGTATTTTCGACAGCCAAACGTAAATGCAGCGAATCGAGAAAGGCGATAGCGACAAAGAAAATCAATACAATCAGGGAAGAGGCCGCCATTGGACGCCGGACAATCTCCAACCATGATTTCATCAAATGCGCTCGCCGGCGAACATAAAGCGCCGCTACCATCACGATCAACAACAACAAAAAGAGCAACAGGTCGGTCTTCAGGAGTACCGGCAAAAACATCAGTCTGCTCCTCGCTGTCCGTTCATAAACGGATTCTCGGATCGACCAGGGTATAGGCGATATCCGTGAGTAGCAGCCCAAGGACATAAAGTAGTGAACCAAGAAACACCATCGCCCGGACAATAGCAAAATCCTGACCGTTTATAGCATCAATCGTATAACTGCCCAGACCAGGAATGCCAAAAAAAGATTCCATGATCAGACTGCCCATGAACAATAAAGGAATGACGACTACCGCCCCGGTCAAGATCGGAATCAGGGCATTGCGCAGCACATGTAGAAAAAGCACCCGGCGCTCGTTCAGGCCCTTGGCACGCGCCGTACGAACGTAATCTTTCCCCATCTCCTCAAGAAATATTGAGCGGTACCAGCGACTGCCAGCACCAATACCACTAACGATACCGATGAAGACAGGCAGCAAGACAAAGCGTATGGCACTGCTACCCTCCTGGTAGCCGGATATGGGCACCAGATGCATCAATTTACCAAACAAATATTGTCCCCAGATAATATAAAACAATGACGATATTGACATCAGAACAACGAGACCAATGACTGCAATCAGGTCTACATAAGTGGCCCGAAAAAAAGCAATCATCAAAGCAAAAGTAATGTTGACCAACAAGCCAAGAACAAACACCGGGATGGCAATTGCCAGACTCGGCCACATCCGTTTGCCAATGTCGACAGAAATGTCTCTGCCCTCGTCAGAAGCACCAAAATCAAAGAGAAAAAGACGCATTGATTTATTAAAAAATATTGTTTCTGTAAGCGCCTCAAAACCCTCTTTTTTTTCGTCATACAACATCGGCAGATCGTAGCCATTACTGGCCTTCCATTGCTCAATCGCGGCGGACGAAACACGTTTCATACCGAGATGCATACGAGCAATATCATCGGGTGTGTTGATAACGAAAAAAAGAACAAAGGTAATCAGATTGACACCCAGCAAGATAGGCAAAGCGTAAATCAGACGGCGAAGAATATAGGTGAACATCGTTTAAATATGGCCTCTGCAGCGGCTCATCTGCTCACGCAGGGGCGTATGGGCGCGACGACGATGAACTTGCCATGCTGGCAGCAGGAAGAGCAACAGCAACATGGCCACCATGGCCAATGGCCAGACTATGGGCTGATTCCAGGCCAGGCGTAACTGGTTTCGTAGCGGGGCATTAATGCGGCGGTACTTGAGCGTATTATTGGCCATTAAATTTGGCTTGGCATTGTGGTACCAGGCATGCTGGAGTGAAAAGCTTTTATTATGGAAACCCCAAACCCAAGGGGCATCACGCTGTAATAAACGCATCATTTCATCAATAATTTTCTGTCGACGTGGGCCGTTATCCATAGCCTTCATGCGTTCAAATAAGGCGTTGAAGCGGGGGTCATCATAGTTGGCCGCATTCTCTCCCTGGTGTTTAACCTTGCCATTAGCGCCATAGAGTAAAAAAAAGAAATTTTCCGGGTCAGGGTAATCAGCGTTCCAACCCCAAACAAATAATTGTGCATTGCCCTGACGCATCTTCTCCTGAAAGCGATTGTAATCTGTATTACGAATGACTAACTGCACATCAATCTTTTGCAGCTGTTTGCGATACCAATCCAGGCGAGCCTTATCACCCGGGCCACTGGCGGTAATATCGAGATGCAGGACCAATGGTTTGCCTGTCTTTTCATTAATCCCGTTGGCATAACCGGCAGCGGCCAGCAAGCGCCGCGCCTCTAGCAAGGATTTTCGCCGCGGGCGGCCATCACGCCAATCATAGACATAAGGATTCATTCCTTCCTTGCCTGCACGGTAACCGGCAATACCGGGTGGCAGTGGCCCTTGAGCGGCAATACCACGACCATTCGCAAAGATCGAAATATATTCTTCATAATCAATGGCAATCGAAAGTGCCTGGCGCAATTTTCGCTGTGACTCGCTATAACCGCCCACCTGCTCATCAAGCATATTGAAACCAAGATAATAAATCGACGTATTGACCGCCGTCTGTAGTTGTATACCTTGCTTACGTAAAGCTGCTGTCAGCATTACATCACCACCATTGCCCATACTCACCGCCTGGTCAAAGCTGTCGGAACTGATACCCGAGGCATCATAATAACCTTGCAAAAACTTGTTCCAATAGGGAATGGCTTCTTTTTCAAGACTATAAA
>JALWQD010000293.1 GCA_026994735.1 Gammaproteobacteria bacterium
TGTCACCCGAAAACAGCACTCAAGCGCTCGCTGGCAATGGCTGCTTGTCGGTCTATTGATGGGACTCAGTGGCAGCGCTGTGATGTGGTGGTTGCTGAAAGACCAGAGTGGTCAAACTGCTCCGCTTCAACGCAAGCAAGCTAGCGTCAGGTCGCCGCAATCAGCGCCAAAAAACCAAGAGACAAAAACCAGGAAAAATAACGAAGCGACACATTTTGACTTTTATCGCTTGCTGCCAAAAATGGAAGTCCTCATTCCGGATGAAGAAATCACTCAAGCACGAGCAGCCTTGCCAAAGGAGAAAGATCGTGGCCCTTTTATCGTTCAGGCAGGTTCTTTCAGACGCCTCAGTGAAGCCGACAGCCTCAAAGCCCGGCTTGCCTTGCTGGGTATTGTCGCTGATATTCAGCGTATCGTCGTCAATAATGGCAGCACGTGGCATCGAGTACGCATCGGCCCCTTCAAGACAGTGCACGCATTGAAGAAAATCCGCCGCCAATTACGCAAGGCACGTATCGAGTTTGTCGTCATTGAACTGGCTGGCTAGCCGCAAGAGCGCTCATGCAACGACCCCGGCGGGAAAACAGACGGCCCTATTCGATTCGCACTGCAAGACGGGCTAACTTAGCGCCAGCATCCTTTCCAGGGCGGCCCGCGCCAGATGAGATTCACTCAATGGCACACGGATCACATTTTCACTACGTCCCTCAAGCAAACCTTCAAGCACTGCCAGCAGACTGTGCGGATTTGTCCGAAACATCGTCGAGCACATGCTGATCGTCGGCGACATGAATTGAACAATTTTTTGTTCATCCCGATGGCGTTCATGCAAACGTTTGACCAAGTTCAATTCGGTGCCAACAAGCCAGTGACTGCCTGCGGGTGAAGCCGCAATGGTATTGATAATGTACTCGGTTGAACCAACCGCATCGGCCAACTGGCAAACCTCATAGGAGGCCTCCGGGTGAGCAATAACCTGCACCCCGGGGTGCCGTTGCCGGTATGCATGAATATGTTCTGCCCGAAACATCTGATGCACCGAACAAAAGCCCTTCCAGAGGATCAGACGGGCGGCGCGAATCTGTTCGCGGGTTAACCCTCCCAGCGGCAGATCAAAATCCCAGACGACCATCTCGTCAAGACGGATACCCATAGCCTTGCCGGTATTTCGGCCGAGGTGCTGGTCAGGAAAAAAAAGTACTTTTTCGCGTGCAGAATAGGCCCAGTCAAGCACACGGCGAGCATTTGAAGAGGTACAGACTATGCCACCGTGACGACCACAAAAGGCCTTTAGATCTGCCGCCGAATTAATATAGGTCACCGGTGTAATCGATTGCTCCGCATCGAGAACATCATCAAGCTCGCGCCAGGCCCGCTCGACCTTCGCCAGATTAGCCATATCGGCCATCGAGCAACCTGCCGCCAGATCAGGCAGGATCGCCTGCTGTTCGGGGCGGGAAAGGATATCCGCCACTTCGGCCATAAAGTGCACACCGCAAAAAACGATAAATTCAGCCTGTGAATTGGCTGCCACCTGGGATAGCTTCAGTGAATCCCCGGAAACATCTGCGTGACGAAAGACCTCGTCACGTTGGTAATGATGGCCAAGAATAATCAGCCGCTTCCCCAATGCCGCCCTGGCTGCCTCGATACGCTGGGCACAGAGCGCAGCATCGGGTATTTCTCTCACAAGAGACCTGACAGGAATACTGACCGACATGATATATCCTCCTGGATCATCCTGCTGCCACTGCTGAGCAGCCTGCTCTCAGTCTACACCAAGACATCTTGGTCGCGCTCGCTAGCACTCAGGCCGGAGGCTGAGCGCGCAAACGCAACCCTAATTCCCGCAATTGAGTCATGTCAACGGGAGACGGTGCCTGGGTCAACAGGCAGGTCGCTGTCTGTGTCTTTGGAAAGGCAATGACTTCGCGGATCGACTGGGCACCGCACATCAACATCACCAAGCGGTCAATGCCAAAGGCGATGCCACCGTGGGGCGGGCAGCCATAGCGCAAGGCATCGATAAGAAAGCCGAATTTTTCCTCGGCAGCCTGACGATCAATACCGAGTACCTGCAGTACAGCCTGCTGCATCTCCGGCTTGTGGATACGAATTGACCCCCCACCGATCTCAATACCATTGAGCACAAGATCATAAGCACGTGAGAGACTTTCCCCCGGATGAGCGAGAAAGTCTTCAACAGTATCGGTTTGTGGTTGTGTAAAGGGATGATGCAACGCCGTCAAGCCACCGGAGCCATCCGCTTCGAACATAGGGAAATCAGTGACCCAGACAGGTCGCCAACCATACTCAACCAGATCACGGTCATGAGCAATCTTGACACGCAGGGCACCGAGGGCCTCATTAACAATGCGCGCCTTATCGGCACCAAAGAAGATCAAATCACCGTCTTCGGCGGCGCTTCTTGCAAGAATCCCGGCGATGGCATTATCAGGCAAAAATTTCAGGATGGGTGACTGCAGACCTTCACGGCCGGCGGCAATATTATTGACCTTGATATAGGCCAACCCCCGGGCACCATAAATGGCAACAAATTGAGTGTATTCATCAATTTCTTTACGTGTTAGCTGAGCCCCTGCAGGCAAACGCAAGGCAGCGACACGCCCTTCCGGATCCTGTGCCGGACCGGCAAAAACCTTGAAATCGACAGTGGCCATCAAATCAGCAATATCCACTAATTCCAGCGCTATCCGTAAATCGGGACGATCAACACCATAGCGCCGTACCGATTCAGCATAGGTCATTCTGGGCACGGGATCGGGTAAGGCAACCTGCAAGACATGGGCAAAAAGATCGCGCATCATACCTTCTACCGTCGCCATGATGTCCTCTTCATTAACAAATGAGGCCTCAATATCGAGCTGCGTGAACTCCGGCTGGCGGTCAGCACGCAGGTCTTCATCACGAAAACAGCGGACAATCTGATAATAGCGGTCCATGCCCGACATCATCAGCATTTGCTTGAACAGCTGCGGCGATTGCGGCAGTGCATAAAACTCGCCGGGGTGTACACGACTTGGCACCAGATAGTCGCGGGCACCTTCCGGTGTCGAACGCGTCAGCATGGGCGTCTCAATGTCGAGAAAGCCTGCATCATCCAAAGAGTGCCGCAATGCCCGACAAACCTCGGAGCGCAACTGCAAGCGCTGTTGCATCATCGGCCGGCGCAGGTCGATATAGCGGAAACGTAAACGTACATCCTCGCCAACATCGCGCTCATCATCAAGCGGGAAAGGAGGTGTTTCTGCGCTATTGAGAATCTCCAGTTCGTAGCCCAGGACCTCAATACGGCCCGTTTTCATCGCCGTATTGTCCGTCCCTTCAGGGCGCAAGCGAACACGGCCCCGTAAACGCAGGACATATTCACTGCGAACGCTCTCGGCAATGGCAAAGCTATCTGCCCGGTCGGGATCAAAAACAACCTGAACAATCCCTTCGCGGTCACGTACATCAATAAAAATGACGCCCCCATGGTCACGCCGACGATGAACCCAACCACAAAGATCGACTTCCTGATCCACGAGGGAATCATCGACCAGACCACAATAATGCGAACGCATAGAATAAAGACCTCTTAAGCACCAGCCAGCCAGCTGCCAGGGAGTTTACGAAAAACAGGGAAGGGTACGGCTTGTGCTGCCCTGATGCAAGCCATGACCGCCAAGACGACGCCGTAACAGGCAAAGCCAGCGGCCCAGACGACAGCAAAAG
>JALWQD010000294.1 GCA_026994735.1 Gammaproteobacteria bacterium
CGCGGTTTCACGGAAGCCGGTGTTTCAATCCCGGTGACCGTGATTGAAGTCGAACCAAACAGGGTGACTCAGGTAAAGACGCAGGCGGTTGACGGCTACAGTGCACTTCAGGTCTGTACTGGCAATCGTCGTGCCAGCCGTGTAACCAAACCAATGGCGGGACATTTCGCCAAGGCGGGTGTCGAAGCGGGGCGTGGTGTCTGGGAATTCCGTCTGGATGAGGATGCCACTGACATTGAACCTGGTAGCGAGATCTCGGTGGATACTTTCTCAGCGGGTCAGAAAGTTGACATCTCGGGTACTACTATTGGTAAAGGTTTTGCGGGTGGTGTCAAACGTCATAATTTTTCTATGCAAGATGCGACACATGGTAACTCGCTGTCTCATCGTGCTCCGGGCTCGATTGGCCAGAACCAGACACCTGGTCGTGTCTTCAAGGGCAAGAAGATGGCCGGACATATGGGTAATGTACGCCGTACATTGCAAAACCTTGAGGTGATTCGTGTGGATGCCGAGCGCAACATGCTGCTCGTCAAAGGTGCTGTCCCTGGCTCAGCTGGCGGTGATGTCATTATCCGCCCAGCCGTCAAGACGCGCTGAGGATAAAAGAATGGAACTGAATGTAGTCAATAATAATGGTCAGCAGGCCGGCAAGATTGAGGTTGCAGACAGCACCTTTGGTGCCGACTTTAACGAGCCCTTGGTTCACCAGCTAGTGACGGCATACCTCGCCGGCGCGCGCGCCGGTACACGAGCACAGAAGACGCGTTCCGATGTTCGCGGCGGTGGCGCCAAACCTTGGAAGCAAAAAGGGACAGGCCGTGCCCGTGCTGGCACCAGCCGCAGCCCTTTATGGCGCAGTGGTGGTGTTACATTTGCTGCCCGACCAGTCAATCATGCGCAAAAAGTAAACAAGAAAATGTATCGCGCCGGTATGCGCTCAATCATGTCTGAGCTTTACAGGCAGGAACGGTTGCTTGTTGTCGAAGAATTGAGTCTTGATGCGCCAAAGACAAAGGGACTGTTGGAGAAGCTGGCAGCGCTTGGTCTTGAGAACGCATTACTGATCACTGCTGAGATGGACAGCAATCTCTTCCTGGCAGCGCGCAACCTTTACAAGGTTCGTGTGATTACTGCCAGCGAGATCAACCCCTATGATCTTGTCAGCTACGATCGCATAGTCGTGACTTCTGCTGCGATCAAACAGCTTCAGGAGCGTCTGGCATGAATAACGAAAGATTGATGAAAGTTCTGCTTGCCCCGCTGGTGTCTGAAAAAGCCAGTATCGCAGCAGACCAGGACAACCAGTATGTCTTCAAGGTTGCGCCGGATGCTAGCAAGACTGAAATCAAGGCTGCTGTCGAGTCGCTCTTTGAGGTTCAGGTAAAGAATGTGCGTACGGTCAACATCAAGGGTAAAAGCAAGCGCTTTGGTGCACGTATGGGTCGTCGGAACGGTGTGCGGAAGGCCTATGTTGCCTTGAAACCCGGTTTCGAGATCGATCTGGTCGGTGCTCAGTAGAATCAATTAATTCAAGGCTGCTAGAAAAATGGCAATTGTAAAGACAAAACCAACATCCGCAGGACGACGCTTTGTTGTCAAGGTGGTTAACGAAGATCTGCACCGCGGCAAGCCCTATGCACCGCTAGTTGAAGCCAAGCCGAAGAAGGCTGGCCGAAATAATAATGGTCGCATTACTGTTCGCCATCATGGTGGCGGACATAAGCAACAGTATCGCGTTATTGACTTTCGCCGCGATAAAAAAGATGTTCAGGGTCAGGTTGAAAGACTCGAATATGATCCTAACCGCTCTGCTAATATTGCCTTAGTGCTTTACGCGGACGGCGAGCGCCGGTATATTATCGCCCCCAAAGGCATCAAAGCAGGTGATCCTGTGATCACCTCGGAGACTGCTCCGATTAAGAGCGGTAATGCCATGCCGATGCGCTACATTCCTGTTGGTACTGTGATTCACTGTATCGAAATGAAAGTGGGCAAGGGTGCCCAGATGGTTCGCAGTGCCGGGACATCGGCTCAGCTTGTCGCGAAAGAAGGGCCCCATGCCATTCTGAGGCTGCGCTCTGGCGAGATGCGCAAGATTCTTATTGATTGCATGGCGACTATCGGTGAAGTCAGCAATTCAGAGCATGGTTTGCGTTCGCTGGGTAAGGCTGGCGCATCACGCTGGCGTGGTGTCAGGCCGACTGTCCGTGGTGTTGCCATGAATCCGGTTGACCATCCGCACGGTGGTGGTGAGGGGAGAACATCGGGTGGACGTCATCCTGTAACGCCTTGGGGTACACCGACCAAGGGTTACAAGACACGACGTAACAAGCGCGGACAGAAGCTGATTATTCGCCGACGCAAGTCACGCTAGTCACCATCGTATTTGCAATACAGAGGTTAAGTTATGCCACGTTCTATTAAGAAGGGCCCTTTTGTTGATCAATCGCTGGTTGATAAAATTGCCAAAGCCGTCGAAAGCGGCAACAAGCGTCCAATCAAAACCTGGTCACGTCGCTCCATGGTGTTGCCTGACATGGTAGGTTTGACGATTGCTGTACATAACGGGCGTCAGCATGTACCCGTCCTGATATCAGAGAATATGGTTGGTCACAAGCTGGGTGAGTTTGCAGCAACACGCACCTTCAGAGGTCACGCTGCTGACCGCAAGGCCAGATAACGAGATAGAACATGGAAACCACAGCTAAATTAAGCAATACCCGAATTTCACCGCAGAAGTGCCGCCTGGTTGCAGACCAGATTCGTGGTCTGCAGGTTGAAAAGGCGCTGAATATTCTTCGTTTCAGTGAGAAAAAAGCAGCCGCGATCATTTGCAAATTGCTCGAGTCGGCGATAGCCAATGCTGAGCATAATGATGGCGCTGATATTGATGAGCTGCGTGTCTCCCGCATTTATGTCGATGAGGCATCGACATACAAGCGCTGGCGTGCACGTGCACGTGGACGGGCAAACAAGATTCTCAAACGCGGCAGTCATATTACTGTCGCAGTAAGCGATCAAAAGTAAAGAGAGCAAGCGAATGGGTCAAAAAGTACATCCTACCGGGATACGTCTTGGTATTGTCAAGGACTGGGCATCAAAATGGTATGCCAGCAGCCAGGACTATGCTGACTATCTCAATACCGATCTTGAGGTGCGTGATTTTCTCAAGAACAAATTGCGTCAGGCTTCTGTCAGTCGTATTCAGATAGAACGTCCTGCACGTTCAGCGAATATCACCATCAGTACCGCCCGGCCAGGTATGGTTATCGGCAAGAAGGGTGATGATATTGATCGCTTGCGTGCCCATGTTTCAGAAATGATGGGTGTGCCTGTCCGCATCAACATTGATGAGATTCGCAAGCCTGAACTTGATGCCCTGCTTGTTGCTGAAAGTATTGCCCAGCAGATCGAGCGACGGATTATGTTCCGACGGGCGATGAAGCGAGCGGTTACGAATACCATGCGTGCCGGTGCACTGGGTATCAAGGTCAACGTTGCCGGTCGCTTGAATGGTGCTGAAATTGCGCGCAGCGAATGGTACCGCGAAGGCCGCGTGCCATTACACACATTACGTGCCGATATTGACTACGGCTTTACTGAAGCCAGTACGCCTTCTGGTGTGATTGGTATCAAAGTCTGGGTCTTCAAAGGCGAAATTTTTAACAAGCTTGGTGAGGAGTCTGTTGCTGACACCACCAAGG
>JALWQD010000295.1 GCA_026994735.1 Gammaproteobacteria bacterium
ACTCATGCCAGGGCCATTGTTGGGAACGAAGCGGTTACTGATAACCTTGTGGAAGCGATAGCCGCGGATGACTGGTGCGTTATTGCTATGATGGAGTAGAATCGACCGGGTTTGCCGTTTTGCGGTGTTATTGACTACCTGAATTTTCATATGAGGAACAAAGAGTGAGAAGACGACTGATCGCTGTCCCGATACTGGCTTTTGGGCTGGTTTTTTTTAATTTACCCGTGTTGGCTGAGCTTAAGCTGGGTTTTGTCAATGCGCCCCGCTTGTTGGACGAGGCTCCCCAGGCACAGACAGCTACCGATCGTTTGAAAGATGAGTTTTCTCCGCGCGAAGAAGCGATGATTGAGGTCGGCAAGTCGTTGCAGAAGATGCAGGAACGCCTGACGCGCGATGCCGCAATTATGAATGAAGATGAACGCAAGCGTCTTGGACTGGATATTATGGCACGTAAACGTGAACTCCAACGGAGCCAGGATGCTTTTCGGGAAGATATCACGATCCGTCGGAACGATGCTATCGCACGTATTCAGGACATTATTAAAGGGGCGATTACCGAGATTGGTAAAGAACAGGGCTATGACCTTATTTTTTATGATGGGGTTTCTTTTGCCAGTCCTGCGCTGGAGATTACTGATATCGTCCTCGAACGTTTGCGCAAGATCCACAAGCGCACGCAAAAGTCTGGCGTCAAGTAGCTTCTGGTCCTGTGGCAATCAAATTAGCAGAATTAGCCAGGCAGCTGGGTGCCGAGCTTCACGGTGATGGTGATGTTGATATCAGTGGTGTTGCCAATCTGCACCATGCTGCTGTGGGTGAGTTAAGTTTTCTGGCCAATTTGCGCTACTTAAAGTCACTGCCAGAAACAAAGGCCTCAGCGGTTATTATTGATCCTGATCAAGCCTCCTCCTGCCCAACCAATGCCTTGCTGATCAAAAACCCCTATGCTGCCTATGCCCGTGCCGCACAGCTGCTTTATCCCTTGGCGAAGGTCGCTGCCGGCATTCATCCTTCTGCCGTAGTGGATAAAACCGCCACTATTGCTGACTCGGCGTCCATTGGTCCTTATGCTGTCATCGCGGCGGGTTGCCAAATTGGTGAGGGTGTTGTGATTGGTGCCTACTGTGAGATGAGTGAAAACTCGATTATCGAGCAAGACAGTCGCTTGTTGTCGCGGGTGTCGCTGGTTTCCCGTGTGCGTATTGGTAAACGGTCTGTTATTCACCCGGGAGCGGTCATCGGCGGTGATGGTTTTGGTTTTGCCAATGACGAGGGTGAATGGATAAAAATCCCTCAGTTAGGTGGGGTTGTTATTGGTGATGATGTTGAAGTCGGTTGCAATACCACTATCGATAGAGGGGCACTCGACGATACGGTCATCGCCGAGGGTGTGAAGCTGGATAATCTGATCCAGATTGCTCACAATGTTCAAATCGGTGCCCATACGGCGATCGCGGGTTGTACGGGGATCGCTGGCAGTACCCGCATAGGACGCCGTTGTGCTATCGGTGGCGGCGTTGGTATTGCCGGGCATATCGAGATTTGTGATGATGTTCAGTTGACCGGAACAACTTTTGTTACCCAGTCAATCAGCCAGCCGGGTACGTATTCCTCCGGAGTACCGATGGAAGCATATGGTAGTTGGCGGCGAAACTATACCCGTGTGAAGCAGCTAGATGATATGGCAAAACGCCTGCGTCGGCTGGAAAAGCGTCAGCAATCCGGCGACGAAATGCAATCCCCCAGGAACAAAAAATGAGTAAGAATGAAGCAGTGGCGCAGGATCAAATGAGTATGGATATTCATCAGGTGCTCAAGCACTTGCCACATCGATACCCTTTTCTTTTGATTGATAGAGTGACGCAATACGAGCAGGGTAAATCGCTCAGTGCATTGAAAAATGTCACTTTCAATGAACAGTTTTTCAGTGGTCATTTTCCTGCACGACCGGTGATGCCAGGGGTGTTAATCCTCGAGGCGATGGCGCAGGCGACAGGTATTCTTGCCTTTCGCAGTACGGATACATTACCCCGTGATGGCACACTCTATTATTTTGTCGGCATCGATAATGCCCGTTTTAAACGGCCTGTTGAACCCGGTGACCAGCTCCATATCGATGTTGAGGTGCTGCGCAACGTCCGCAATATCTGGCGTTTTAATGCCCGTGCCAGCGTAGATGGCGAACTGGCTGCCAGCGCGACGATTATGTGTGCTTCGAAAGGAATTGAAGATTGATCCATGCGCTTGCAATCATTGATCCTGCTGCCGAGCTGGCAGATGATGTTGAAGTAGGACCCTTTTCTGTTATCGGTCCCGGAGTCGTTGTGGGTCAGGGGTGTCGTATCGGTCCTCATGTCGTCATTCAAGGACCTACGACAATTGGCAAGGAAAATCGCTTCTTTCAGTTTGCGTCAATTGGTGCTGACCCCCAGGACAAGAAATATGCAGGTGAAAAAACGCGCCTTGAAATTGGTGATCGTAACGTCTTTCGCGAGCATGTAACGGTTAATCGGGGTACCGAGCAGGATGATGGCCATACCTCAATCGGGGATGATAACTGGATTATGGTCGGTGTTCATATCGCCCATGACTGCCAGATCGGCAATCAGACGATATTTTCTAATAACGCATCACTGGCAGGGCATGTTGCGGTTGGCGATTACGCAATACTGGGGGGGTTTACCCTGGTACATCAGTTTTGTTCAATCGGCGCGCATTGTTTTACGGCGATGGGGAGTGTTATTCCCAAGGATGTTCCCCCGTACGTTCTTGTTTCGGGGCATATGGCACGCCCTTATGGCCTTAACAGTGAAGGTTTGCGGCGACGTGGATATTCTGCCGAAATCAGGCAGGCCCTACAGCGTGCCTATAAGATAATTTACCGCTCAAATTTAACGACGGGACAGGCCCAGGAACGCCTGCAGCAAATGGCCACGGATGTTCCTGAGGTTGGTTTGTTGGCCGCTTTTTTGGCTCGTTCAAGTCGTGGCATTGTACGCTAGCAGGCTATTGATTCCTGCTTATGGCCGACAGCCACGGAAATCTTTGCTGGCCGGGATGCGTTGCCAGTGCTTGAATTTTCAATCAGTCATGTTTGCCTGGCGGTGATCACCTGATGCGCATAGCGCTTGTGGCTGGTGAGGTATCGGGGGATATTCTTGCGGCTGGATTGATTGAGGCGCTGAAGGAATATTATCCTCATGCTCATTTTGAGGGTGTGGCTGGCCCAAGAATGATAGCAGCAGGCTGTCAGCCCGTTTTTGCAAGCGAAAAGCTCGCGGTTATGGGGCTGGTAGAGATACTTCGGCGCTACCGTCAGTTGCGCTCTTTGCGCGAGCAGTTGCGGCGACGCTATCTTGAAAATCCTCCTGATATTTTTATTGCTATCGATGCGCCTGATTTTAATCTCGATCTTGAATGTTCATTTCGTCAGGCCGGTATCAAGACCGTTCACTATGTCAGTCCTTCCGTCTGGGCCTGGCGTGAATACCGCTTGAAAAAGATTCGCCGTGCCGTCGATTTGATGCTGACATTGTTTCCCTTTGAAGAAGAATATTACCGCCAGCGGGATATTCCGGCGCACTTTGTCGGCCATTCTCTCGCGGATCAGTTGTCGCCACCCTCTGCTGAAGAAGTGAAGGTCTTGCGGCGACAGTTGGCTTTGCCTCTTGATAAGCCGCTGATGGCCATTCTAC
>JALWQD010000296.1 GCA_026994735.1 Gammaproteobacteria bacterium
AGATAAACCAGCACTCGCAGGGAATAGTCTGTATACCGTGTTAACTGCATGACCTTTTCTCACTGTTTTCCAAACGCACTGCTTGCTGTCGACCTTACGACACTATTTTATACCCTGCACGACAAATTGTCAGAATCTGTCGCCTTAAAGAGACTGACGAGACCATTCATTACCGACATAGCGTGGAAAAATATTCTCCGACCAAACAGTTAACAAGGCAAAACGGGCCGTGGATCAATCCCCGGTGACTTGCTTGAATCAACCGTTTTACCTTCAGAACGGCAATCAGAGACTGGCTTCATTCATTAATTCGGTATTGCCCCAGCAACGGCACAATGTGTTCAATAATATGCCGATATCCAGCCAACACTGCCAACACTGCCAACACTGCCAACACTGCCAACACTGCCAACACTGCCAACACTGCCAACACTTTAAGCACCAGGATAGCCCCGATGCGGCTATTCGCACACGCCATTCCATAAGAAAAACTTATGGAATGGATCATAAGCTTTGATTTTACATAATGATACAAAAGGTCCATGATGCATCCATCGCGTTACCTCATGCAACGCGGAAGGACACCCTCACTCATAAGAGGGGCCAATTATTCAATCAACCTCACAGAGGGGGAGAACACCATGGCATTGGATCAATCGAGCCGTTATTCTGACCTGAGCCTGAAAGAAGCTGACCTGATTGCTGGCGGCAAACACTTTCTAACCGCCTACAAACTGAAGACAGCACCGGGACATGGCTTCCTGGAGGTTGCTTCTCATATCGCTGCCGAATCTTCAACCGGCACCAATGTTGAAGTCTCAACGACCGATGATTTTACCCGCGGCGTTGATGCCCTGGTCTACGAAATAGACGAAACAGCTTTCGAAGACGGCTTTGGTCTCTTCAAGGTTGCCTATCCTGTCGAGCTCTTCGATATCAATATTACCGATGGCAATTACATGCTGTCACAGATGTGGTCTCTGATCCTGGGTAATAATCAGGGCATGGGCGATCATGTTGGCCTGCGCCTCCTTGACTTTCTTATCCCGGAGATGATGCTGAAGAAATTTGACGGCCCAAGCGTCGGTATTACCGACCTCTGGAAAGTCCTCGGTCGTCCAGAAGTTGATGGCGGTTACATCTCAGGCACTATTATCAAACCCAAACTGGGCCTGCGTCCGAAACCCTTTGCCGAAGCCGCCTATCAGTTCTGGCTCGGCGGCGATTTCATCAAGAATGACGAGCCCCAGGGAAACCAGACCTTCTGTCCGATGAAGGAAGTTCTCCCTCTCGTTGCCGAATCAATGGATCGTGCCCAGCAAGAAACCGGCAAAGCCAAGATTTTCTCTGCCAACATCACGGCCGACAGTTACCAGGAACTCATTGCCCGCGGTGAATATATCAAGGAAACCTTTGCCAAGTATGGCAACGAAAACCATCTTTCCTTCCTCGTTGATGGCTTCGTCACAGGCCCTCAAGGCGTGACTACCTGCCGTCGTCACTTCCCCGACACATTCCTGCACTATCACCGTGCCGGGCATGGTGCCATCACTTCCTACAAAACCCCGATGGGCATGGACCCCTTGGTGTTCATGAAATTTGCTCGTCTGGTCGGTGCTTCCGGCATTCACACCGGCACCATGGGTTACGGCAAAATGGAAGGGCATGGCGATGAGCGTGTACTCGCTTACATGCTTGAACGTGACGAGTGCCAGGGTCACTACTTCTACCAGAAGTGGCATGGCATGAAGCCGACAGTGGCCATTATTTCAGGGGGTATGAATGCCCTGCGCCTGCCCGGCTTCTTTGAGAACCTCGGTCACGGCAATGTCATCAATACCTGTGGTGGCGGCGCTTATGGCCATATCGACAGCCCCGGGGCAGGTGCAATGTCACTGAGCCAGGCTTACGAGTGCTGGAAAGAAGGTGCTGATCCGATCGAGTTTGCCAAAACTCACAAGGAATTTGCCCGTGCCTTTGAATCCTTCACTCTCGATGCCGACAAGCTTTACCCTGATTGGCGCGAAAAACTGGGCGTGCACAAGTAAGCTCAGTATTATCAAGGCAGTATCCCCGAGAGGCCTCCTTCGTGAGGCCTCTTTTTTATGCCCTACCGTTCTCAACAGTACCGCGACCAGCAGCAGGCTTAACGACAGCCACACACTAGCCTGCGACCAGCACTTCAGCGTGCGCAGCGAAAACCGACATCGGTACTCACCGTTTCCGGATGGGCATGTCCACGCCGGGCAGCCCTAAAAAAAAGGCTCAAAGCATAATGCCCCAAGCCGGCACCCCCGCCCTTGATGACTCGTTCGTCACGTGCATAGGCTGGATCAGCCTCTTCATTGTTACCACTGTAGCGTTGGTAACGATCATTGACCCATTCCGAGACATTCCCCGCCATATCGAAAACACCATAATATGAACGATCCATGGCCATCCTTCCGCCCGGCAATAATACTTCGTCACCTTCCGCCTGGTTGCCACCATTAGCCATATCATCGTGCCAATCATTGCCCCAGGGATAATGATTACCGTTCGGGCCACGGGCTG
Source organism: Gammaproteobacteria bacterium (assembly GCA_026994735.1). Classification (GTDB taxonomy): domain Bacteria; phylum Pseudomonadota; class Gammaproteobacteria; order SZUA-140; family SZUA-140; genus RI-283. The sequence goes on from JALWQD010000296.1 coordinate 2,554, forward strand.
CTTTTTCCCACTCCGCTTCCGTTGGTAGACGCGCGCCACGCCAGCGACAATAACTATCCGCATCAAACCAGCTGACAGCTGTTACCGGCAGTTCATTTCGCTGATGCTGAATCGTTAATAAATCTGCCAACAGCGCCTGTTGCGACATCTTCCGGGTATCCTTATCGAGATGAAAATAATCACTGGCGATCCAGCGCAAATTATCCAAATGTGCACTGGCAAGCTTGTCGTCCGACAAATTGTAGGCATTTTCTACCCAGGAAGGCGGTGGCGGATACCCGGTCAACTGGACAAAATGCTTGTACTGGCGATTACTGACCTCGTAGCGATCAATCGCATAGGCAGCCAATGCCACCATGTGCTGCGGGTGCTCATTCACAAAAAGCGGGCGAGTAAAGCCATAACGATGCCCTAAACCACTATCATCCTGACGATCACTACCCATCAAAAATCGACCGGCAGGAATGACAACCATACCCCCAATGGCGGTAACGTTTTTCGCCGGGACCTCCCCTTGCCTTTCGCAAGCAACGATCAATAGTAGCCAAAAAACAATCATTAACCTGGTCATTCATGCCTCACATAAAGCCTGAAAATAATTCACCTGGCCAGCGCGCACCTTGCTGCATGCACTCCCTCGGGCATCAGCCACCCTGGCCGCTGCTGCAATGACATTATCCCCTGACAAAAGGCTGCGCAGCTATGCCATGACAGCGAAAGGACGATATTGACCGGCATCAAGGCCGAACACAAACCCGCTTCTTGTCGGCAATTCCAGTCTCGCTACTGCCTTCTCTCAGGCAAAGAGAAACAGACAGCCCGGGCTGCTTGTTTGCAGCAAACACATCCCCTATAATCCACAGGCCGGTTTTACCGGATATTTTCTTCCATACTCAAGGATCTTTCGGCCAAAGTCTCCGAATCGTCCAAGTCTTCCATGCCGGTGTAGCTCAGTTGGTAGAGCAACTGATTCGTAATCAGTAGGTCAGGTGTTCGATTCACCTCACCGGCACCAATAATCAATGACTTTTCGTGATGCCTGTGTTCTCGTAAATAAGGTACAGACATCGTCAACACCTGCGGGGCATCACCGCTTCGCGCACATCCTGCAATCAGACGC
>JALWQD010000297.1 GCA_026994735.1 Gammaproteobacteria bacterium
GTCCCTGAAGGTCAGGCGAGCTGATCACCAGGCGCCAGGGGGAATAGGAACCAGCGCGGACAGGCCATTCGCTGTCATCAAGAAATTCTGCTTGCAGGCGATTGTTGCCGAGCTGGCTGTGGAAGGTCAGGCCGCTGAAATTGTGGAGGTTAGCTTCACTGATGAGCAGATAGCCAGCACCATTAGCAAGTTTGGCCGTGACCGGACCAGAAAAACGGGCAGCCAATTGCCCGGCACGGCTGTGATGGTAAAAACCTTCATAGTTGCCGGTATTGCTGTTGTACCAGAAATCACTGCCTGTTGGCAGTGACCAAGTCGTCGCCTCACCCTGTACAAGACGCTCTGCTGTATTGCCATCAGGGATGCGGTAACGAAAGGCGAGGCCATCATTATAGAGGCGAATAGCGAGATCAAGACGCGTGTCGACAGGGCCGAGGCGGTTGAGTACCAGATCAAAAGCCAGATAATCATTGTTGGCACGGTTGTGATGGCCTTGAATAGCATAGCTTGTTGTCTGCCGGAGAGCGTTGCTTGTTGATAGTGACAGGGCATTGCTGCCGAGATCGACACCATCAACAGTGATACCCAGTGGCGAGTTATCAATGACATTGATTCCCTGGCGCCGGAGGCTGTAGCTGAGATGTCCTGTCGCATCAATAGTGAAATTGGCTGTGAGCAATCCATCCGGGCTAGTCATGACGGCGTGCGTCAATTGCTGCGGAATACTCTTGACTGGCAGGGCAAAGAAACGTTGCCACAATGTTCCTGCCGTACGCGCAGTACCGTCGATGGCAAAGAGGCCGTTAAATTCAAATATCTGGAAAAAATCGACCAGCCCGGCACTGATGAATGGCGGTTGTAGCAAGCTACTTTGGCGCAATTTGTCCATATAGGGCGTCAAATCGGTTGGCGCAAATTGATTGATGAATTCAATGCCGTTGCGTCCGTTCAACTCGTTCAGTAGCAGGTTCAGATAATCTGCCTGCTTCGCTTCACTGCCATTAAATGTGCGCAGCCAGGCGTTTGACTGGAAACTGCTGGCTGGAAAGCCTGTTTCACTGATAGCGAGGGGTTTATCGGTTAACTGGCGCAAACGGGTAAACAGATCATGCATGACCGATGCAGGCATGCCGCTGGCGGCATAACGTGTCTTTGCCGGATAGATGGCGAGACCGATCACATCAGTATAGGGAGCCAGGGCCTGTAAGGCATCGGCATGTTTTTGCTGCAGCTCCGGATCCTGAATGGCATCGATGAGCAGGGGGACACCGAACTCGTCCTGGAGCAGGTACTCGGCAGCAATAGAGACAACAATGCGCAGTTGGTCATAGCGTCGATCAGCCCGCAGCTGTTCATAGATATAGCGCTGGAGATTGAGGTAGGCGGAAAAGACGGCGGGTTTTGACAGTGCCAGGTTTACCTCACGGCCGATTTCGAGATAGCGCGGATGGAAGTAATCGATGATGCGCTTGATGTAATTCAAATAGGCACTTTTTACTTCCACTGAATCGAGTGCGTAGCTGTTCCAGGGGGGAGGTAACAGGCGGTCTTCGTAGTCAAGAAAGACGCCGCTGGCGACTGCTTGCTGGCGCTTGTTGAGAATATAGGATTCGCCAAAGCCCCAGTAAGCGGCCAGACGGTCACGGGGAATACCCAGGGGGTTGATGGCGATAGCGAGGCTTTTTCGATTTCCCGGCAGGCGCTTTTTATAGGCTTTCCAGGTCGACAGTAATTGTGGGCTGTAGGGCGCTGTCGGTGACGAAAAATCATCATTCAGGGCTTCAACCCAGGGCACACCCTTGTCAAATTGTAAACTGATCAAGTCACCTTGATTGCTGCTGATGGCAAAGGTTTGGTCAAGGGCAGCGGGCGGTATTGCTGCGCCCGGGGTCTGGTCGTATGAAAAGGCCGTGAAACCCATGAGGAAGTTGCGTCTTGCTGGGCTCTTTAATCGTCGCCAGCCTCGTTCATAGAGGCGATTGAAAAGTGTTTTGTAAGCCGCTTTGCTTGTTTCCGGTGAGTTGTACTCGATCAGACCCCAACTGGCTGTGAACGTTTCTTGCCGTTGCTTCAGAGGTGGTTGCTCGCGATCATACAATTGTTGCAAGGATACATAGGGTATTAGGGCGGCGTATTGGTCCCAGACATCAAAGAAGGCGCTGAGCAATTGTGCCTGATGGGTGCTTGAACTAGCCAGTTGTGCTGCCGAGCTGAAGGCGAGTGATTGTATGGCAATCGCTTTCGGATAGTAAGCGGCAATGACGCCTTCAATATCGCTCCGGATACGGCTCTCCGTGATCGTTGAAAAACCGGCCAGATGCGGGTGATAACGAACATTGATGATATCGCTGGCTTGCTGTAAAGGTGCCAGAAGGGTTCGCGTGGATGCTTGTAGCAGCATCGTCATATCAGCAGTAACACCGACAGCAGGACTCGATAAGGGCCAGAGTTGGCGAGCATACTGGCGGCCGGCAGAGAGAAAAGCGGCATAATCGCGCCAAAACTGGGGCCTTGGGTGTTGGCTGATATCGCTCTCAACGAGTTGCCCGAACTGGAGGTGAATAACGGCTAAGCGACCGAGAGAGTGATTAATAAAATCGAGCAGGGCTTTGAAGCGCTGGATAAATTGTGGTGATGAAAAGGTCAGCGTGCCATTACTGATTTGTTGGCGGAGATCGGCAGGGAGGTCGAGCTGGCCGTCGATCAATGGGCCGATAGTCAGGCTGGCCTGGAGTCCTTCGGACAGGTATACATCACGAAAAACAGCTAACAGGCCGCTTTGGGGGCCGTTAAACTGTCCCGCAGATGTTTCAATGGCCGCCCAGCTGAGGGTGATATTGCCAGCCTGGGTGCCGAGTGCAGTGACCCGTTCAGGCTGCCATTGACCACCCGCGCCTGTTTCGTTGAAATGAAGTGCAAAGAGCCGTTTGCCGGCAGCGACAGGTGTGGGGAAAATATTGGCATTGCTGTCATCAGGGTCATTGGCCCAGGCAACTGTGCCGGGAAACGGTTGCAGTGAGCAGATCTCGACACTGTTTGCGGGGTCTCCATGCTGGTCCCCATCAAGGTCAAAATAATAGCGCTGCGGAAAGGCGAGTCGATAATCTTGAGGGGCGCAATCTTGCAAGTCATCGATACCGTCGCCATCACTATCTGCTGCCGAAGCGGCAGCCAGAGGCAACAGCGAGGCAAATAACAGCGTATAGAGTAGCTGGGCACAGCGATGATATTTCATATATTGTTTTCCTTCCTGGATCAGGGGCAAGCCCTTGCTGTTTCTTGCTGTGGTAGTGGTAGCTGTGTTTTAAGGGGCCGTTTGAATGGGGCTGAGCATGGCGACAAAGCCACCTCCAGCAAGCATGTCGATCGATAATGACGAGCTTTGATTGATATCCGGGATATCGACGCGCAGCAGGCCACCATTTGGGTCGTCACCGATAACCAAAGCCTGATAATGGCGGTTAGCGAGAAAACCCAGATTGATGTTGCCAAATGAATAACTGTTGCTGGCATCACCGTTGGCGGCAAACAGGAACCATTGCTGGCCACTGCGTCGGGCGATAGCGATAGCGCCACCGATTGTGCTGCCGGGCAAGACAATACTTTCGTCCCAGACAGTTGGCAGGCTGGACAACAGTGGGCGCAATTCTGGATGGCTGTTGAGC
>JALWQD010000298.1 GCA_026994735.1 Gammaproteobacteria bacterium
GAGCAATATCGTCACCGAAGCGACACCACTGACACCATCGCCACCCGCCGATGCACCAGCGGCAGCTGATATCGGCCTGCATACCTTTGAGGAAATTCATTATTCAATGGCTGCCGTTACTGACGTTGACAGCCATCAGAGTGATGTCCTGGCCGTTTTCAATACCGTCAAACAACAACTCCCGACAGTCGAAAACATGGCCGGTTTTCTCGCTGCACAGCAAATGGCCATTTCACAGCTGGCCATCGAGTATTGCAGCGCACTGGTCGATAACAAGGGGCAGCAAACAGCAAGCAACTACTTTTCAGGGTTTGATCTTGCAGCCAGCGCTGATAGCGCCTTCAATAGCGCCGCCAAACGGGATCAGCTTATAGATCCTATGCTGTCACGCATGCTCAACAACAACATCATCAATCAGCCCGACCCACTGGCGGTAAAGCGTGAAGTCAATACCCTGATTGACCGCCTGACGGCCTGTGCTATCGGCCCAACAGCGACCTGTGCAACCCCATTACGGACACAACAGGTGACGAAAGCCGCCTGTGCATCAATCCTCGGCAGTGCCGCACTGTTGCTGCAATAAACCGCTACTCTACCAGGATAAACTGATGGCCAAACAACGCCCCCACCTGACAGCCGATGAGCCCTTGCGCCATGCCGATCATGCACGACCTATCAGTCGTCGTGATTTTATCGCCCAGGGTTTCCGTGCCGGTCTCGGCATCCTTGCCGCGCCAAGTGTATTTAGCCTCTTCGCCAATCCCCGCGCAGCTCAGGCAGCCCTGTCGGCCGATCTCGAAACCCTGAAAGCATCTTGCGGTATCGCCACCCAGGGAGCGGGAAAAATCCCTTTTATCTGTTTTGACCTTGCCGGTGGCGCTAATATTTCCGGCTCCAATGTCCTCGTCGGCAAACAGGCCGGACAACTCGACTTCCTGACCAGCGCCGGCTACAGCAAGCTGGGTCTGCCAGGCGACATGATTCCCCCGCTGACCAATGCCGTCACAGCAAGCAATGATTTCATCAATAGCGACTTCGGTCTCGCCTTCCACAGCGACAGTGCCTTTCTCCGCGGCATCATGGAAAAAGCTGCTTCGATAGCAGCAAATATCAATGGCGCCATTATCCCTGCACGGTCGGACAATGACACCGGCAATAATCCGCATAACCCGATGTACGGCATTGCTCAGACCGGTGCCGACGGCAGCCTGCTCGGTTTGATCGGTTCACGCAGCAGCGATTCCGGTGGCAACTCGATGGCACCGGCAACAATGATCGATAGCGGCAAACGGCCAACCAAGGTTGATCGTCCGACCGATGTTACCGGCCTCGTCGATACCGGCCAGTTGATCGGCGTCCTCAGTCAGGCTGATGCTGTCGCTGTCATGGAATCCATTGAACGCATCAGTCAGATGAAGTTGACGCGCAGCAGCACGGGTATCACTGCTGATGCCGTGGTCAAGGATCTCGTCCGCTGCGGCTATATCAAGGCTGCCGATATCACCGACCGTTTTGGCGATCCGTCAACACTAAACCCGGCCCTTGATACCGATATCGTTGGCCCTACGGGGATTTTCAGCCAGAATGAATTTGATAATGACCGCGAATTTCGCAAGACCGCCTCGGTGATGAAAATGGTTATCAACGGTTTTGCTGGTGCCGGCACCATTACCATGGGTGGCTATGATTATCATACCGGTGATCGCGCCACTGGCGAGATCCGTGACCTGCGTGCCGGCCGCTGTATGGGCGCCTGTCTGGCCTATGCAGCACGTGTCGGTGTGCCTTTGATGATGTATGTGTTCAGTGATGGGTCACTGGCCAGTAATGGTTCCGTCGATGACTCTGTCGAGGGTCGCGGAAAGGGTGTCTGGACCGGCGACAATTCCTCAACGGCAGCCTCCTTTTTTCTAGTCTACAACCCTGGCAGCCAGCCACAGTTGTTCAGTGGTGATAGTCTGACTGCCGAGGAACATCGCCAGCTCGGTTATTTTCGCGCCGATGGCTCCGTCGATACGGCATCAAGCCCGGCAGCCAACAATGTCAACTTACTGGTCGAAACCGTTATCCTCAATTATCTCGCTCTGCACGGTGAACAGGGCCGTTTCTCGACGCTCTTCCCTGGACACGGGCTCGGTAATGCCACCCTGATTGACCGGATGACGGCCTTCAACCCAATCGTCAACGGGGTCATTTAACAGGACAATGTCTGATAACCATCAAGTCCACACGTCTGACGCCGAAAACCTCTTTATACCCCCCCGATCAGGAGACCTGCGATGATTCGCCGCAGCAGCCTTTACCCCATCCTGGCACTACTCCTGTTGAGTAGTGCCTTTTCCGTCCAGGCCGAACCCAAAAATGCAACGGCCATACCGGACCTGCGCAGTCTTGATGACGAAGTACAGCAATTAAAGAAAGATACCCTGGCCATCAATCAGGAACTGTTCATTCTCGAAGAAGAACTGCTTTTTCCAACCAATACCCAGACAGCCGTTTTCGTCTCGCTCGATAACGGCCGGCTATTCAAACTCGATGCCGTCAAGATCAAACTGGATGGCAAAGTGGTCAGCAATTACCTCTACACCGAACACGAACTGGCCGCCCTTCGCCGTGGCGGTATCCAGCGCATCTGGTTTGGCAATCTACCCGCAGGTGAACATGAATTAATGGCCGTTGTCACTGGCCTCGGCCCGAAAGGACGTGAGTTTCGACGCGCTGCCAATCTGACCTTCGCTAAAAAAATGGGGCCAAAGTACCTCGAATTGAAAATCATCGATGATGCCAGCAGCCAACAAGCCCTCTTTAAAATCAAGGAATGGGATTGAGTTAGCGAATTCATTATGTCCCGTTCGACCACTTTTGCCCTTTTGTTCTCGCTGTCCCTGTTGGCAGGCATCGCTGTCGCCTCGCCGAAGGCAGCTAGCCCTGTTCGTGACCTGGCTTATGGTGAGATTCTCTTCGATTTTTTTCAGGGTGATTATTTTAATGCCATCACTGGCGTAGAAATTGCCTTGCAAGCACAGCAGCTACCGCACCATAAGAATGAAGCCGAACTCCTTTACGGCGGTTTGTTACTGTCCTACGGGCTTTATGATGAAGCCGAAGCGATCTTCTCGCGTTTGCTCCAGGATGAAGACATCGAGGCCACAACCCGTAACCGTGCCTGGTACCATCTGGCACGGATCTGGTACCGCCAGGCATATACCGAAAAGGCCATCACGGCGATGGAACGTGTCGTCATCGAAAAACTGCCCGAAGAGTTACAGGACGAGGCCTTGCTACTACACAGCCGCATCCTCATGGCATTGGGCAATTACAGTGCGGCAGCAGACTTGCTTGCCGCGCCAACACATTCCCGTCTCTGGAGCTACTACGCTTATTACAATCTGGGTGTCGCCTTGTTGCGCAGTGGCCAGGCAGATATGGGCTTGCAACTGATCGCCAATGTCAGTGACCTGGATAGTGACGACGAAGAACTGTTAACCCTCCGAGACCAGGCCAATCTGCTGCTCGCTTATCGTTACCTGCAACGGCAACAGGGTCAATCTGCCGAACGCTATTTACGGCGCATTCGCCTTGCAGGCCCCTCATCAGCCGCAGCCTTACTGGGCCTCGGCTGGGCTCAATTTGCCGCCGGTGATCTTGCCCGTGCGCTGAC
>JALWQD010000299.1 GCA_026994735.1 Gammaproteobacteria bacterium
ACGGGCTATCACTTGCCATCATCGTGCTATCCTCCGCAAAAAACCTCTCCCTGAGCAACATCAATCGAGATCGACACCGAGGCGATGGGCAACCTCTTCATAGGCCTCAACAACCCCACCCAGCCCCTGACGAAATCGATCTTTATCAAGTTTCTCGCGTGTCTTGGCATCCCAGAGTCGGCAACCATCAGCGGTAAATTCGTCACCGAGAACGACGTCACCCTGGTAACGACCAAATTCGAGTTTGTAATCAACCAGCAGCAGGCCGGCCTCGGCAAACAGGGCCTTCAGACAATCATTGACAGCAAAAGTCTGCGTTTTCATTGCCGCCACCTCGTCTTCACTGGCCCAACCGAAAGAGCGAATATGAAATTCATTCACCATAGGATCGTGGCGAGCATCGTCCTTGAGGAAGAACTCAAATGTGGGTGGCAGCAACGTCAGCCCCTCTTCAACACCCAGTCGTTTGCAGATACTGCCGCTGCTGATATTACGCACAACACATTCAATAGGGATCATATCAAGGCGTTTGACAACAGCCTCATTGGCCGACAGCAGGCGGTCAAAGTGCGTCACAATACCAGCGGCTTCGAGCTTTTCCATAATGAAAGCATTGGTGCGGTTATTGACCATACCCTTGCGCGCCAGTTGCTCGATTTTGGCGCCGTCAAAGGCAGAGGTATCATCACGAAAGCGCAAAACCAGGCGCTCGCTGTCATCCGTTTCATAAACTGTTTTGGCCTTGCCGGCATAGAGCTCGTTAAGAATCTTCATCGTTTTTCATTTCCGTCATCAGTAATCATCGTCTGCCTGGCAAACTGACAGCTGTCACTTTTCGACCGTGAAACCGGGTGGCATTATCAACACGGCCGGCTCTTCATTGGCAGGGATTGTCGGCGCCGTTGGCACGGCCATTTCACGGCTGCTGCTTGGCGCTGTCAGGCCTTGAGGTATTACCAGTGGCGATATCATACGACTAAGCCGGTAGCTCTGGTCCCTTTCCGGTGTGGCCGCGCAGGAAAGCAGCAACAACATCATCAGCAAGAAGGTTCCGTAGCGTATCATGAGAGCAACCCGGCAGCTTGCAGGCTAGCCCGCAACGGAGCCTGACAGGCCTCGGATAGCGGCGTTAACGGCAGGCGCAAACCCGCCGGAATACGCCCCATAGTGGACAGTGCCCACTTGACCGGAATCGGGTTGGCTTCGAGGAAGAGATCGCGATGCAACGGTTGCAAAACAGCATCAAGAGCATAGGCCTTGTCGGCATCCCCGGCCAGTGCCGCCTGCGACATCGCCTGCATCGCCGCTGGGACAATATTGGCGGTTACCGAGATCACGCCCTGACCACCGGCCAGCATAAAGGCCGCGCCGCTGGCATCATCACCACTCAGAACGACAAAATCCTCGCCACAAAGACGGCGAATATCTGTCAAGCGATCCAAATCACCTGTCGCCTCCTTAATACCAATGATACCCGGCACTTCGGCCAGGCGAGCAACCGTCACCGGCAACATGTCACAGGCGGTTCGGCCGGGCACATTATACAGCAGCTGAGGAATATCAACGGCCTCGGCAACAGCCCGATGGTGTTGAAAAAGACCTTCCTGGGTCGGCTTATTGTAATAGGGAGTAACCAATAAACAGGCATCGGCACCCGCTTGCTGGGCACAACGCGTCAGACGGATGGCCTCACGGGTGGAGTTTGCTCCGGTACCGGCGATAACGGGCAAACGGCCAGCAGCAAAGGCGATGGTCTGACTGATAACATGGCAGTGTTCCTGTTCATCCAGGGTTGCCGATTCACCGGTCGTACCGACAGCCACAATCGCGGCTGTACCCTCTTCAACATGCCAGTTAACGAGGCTTTGCAAGGCCACAAAATCGACCTCCCCACCGGACTTCATTGGCGTCACCAGGGCCACCATACTGCCTCGAAACATTATCGTCTCCACTGAAAATGTTCATCTTACTGAGCCAGCGCAGCAATGACAATGATCTGATGGCGGATAGTGCCGTCTGCAGGGATTATCCCGGACGCTGATAGCCACGGCAGGGCAGACTGAACTCACGACCATCTTCGAGGCGCAGGGCCAGCAATGCGCCGCCCCAAAGGCAACCGCAATCGAGAGCATCAATGCCATCAGCATGATAGCGCCCCAGCGCTGACCAGTGCCCGAAAACAATATGTTCATGCGCTGTTGCGCGCCCGGGCACATCAAACCACGGTAACAGGCCATCAGAGCGCGCAGCCGGAGAGCCTTTTTCGGCAAGAAACATCCGTCCGTGGCGGTCACAAAAACGTTGTCGGGTCAGTGCATTGAGGGAACAGCGCCAGCGCTCGACGGCCTTCAGGTCATCATGCCAAAGCGAAGGCTCATTGCCATACATGGCGCTGAGAAAATCACCATAGGCAGGCGACTGGAGCACCGTTTCCACCTCGGCAGCGCAAAGGATTGCCTGTTGTCTATCCCACTGTACCGCTAGCCCCGCATGCACCATGATGATCTGCAATTGCCGGTCATCGTAGAGCAAGGGCCGGTGCCGCAGCCAGTCAATCAAACGACCGCCATCTTTGGCCGTGAGGATGTCCGCACAACTGTCTTCAGCTTTCGGTTGGCGCAGACCAGCGGCAAGACTGAGCAGATAGACATCGTGATTACCGAGCACAACCACTGCCTGCTCCCCCATGCCCTCGATCAATTCCAGCACAGCGCGTGACTGCGGCCCCCGGTTAACCAGGTCGCCAACGAACAAAAGACGATCATCCGCGTTCGGGCCAATAATATCAAGCAGTTGACAGAGTTCACGATAACAACCCTGAATATCGCCAAAGGCATAACTGGCCACGGGCTATCGCTGCCCCGGAGAGACATGCAAAGTCACGGTTACCGGGCCTTCATTAATCAGCGCCACCTGCATATCGGCACCAAAGCAACCGAAAGCAATCGGCAGAGGCAAGGCGACTGCCTGCGCTTGTAATTGCTGAAACAGTTCGGCAGCACGTTCGGGGGATGCTGCTGGCGTAAAACTCGGCCGTGTCCCCTTGCGTGTATCGGCAGCGAGGGTAAACTGGGGCACCAGTAACAGGCCTGCTGTCAGATCGAGCAGACTGCGATTCATACGTCCGCAGTCATCGATAAAAAGGCGGTAACCGATAATTCGCTCCAACATCCGCACAACTTCAGCAGGGCCATCCGCACGCTCAAAGGCGACAAACGCCAGCAGTCCTTGCTCAATCACCGCCACCGCTGTGCCATCAATACAGACACTGGCCTCGCTGACTCTTTGCAATAAAGCAATCATTGTCTGTCAATGATAATATTCGAGGGCCGGTTCGGCCATCACTGAAAGTTGTTCCTTAAGTGCCAAAATCTGCTCTTCCCAGTACTTCTGGCTATTAAACCAGGGAAAATTATGCGGAAAAGCCGGGTCATCCCAGCGACGGCCGAGCCAGGCCGAGTAATTGAGCATGCGCAAGGTTCGCAGCGGCTCGATCAAGGCCAGCTGGCGATAATCGAAATCAGCGAATTCGAGATAACCCTCAAGCAGGGCATTGAGCCTCCGTCGCTGCTCCGCGCGCCCCCCCGCCAACCCCCTCCCCCACTCCCGGCTTGCCGGCCCCCCCACGCTGTCGTCCCACCCAC
>JALWQD010000300.1 GCA_026994735.1 Gammaproteobacteria bacterium
TGCCGACACGGCCCTTATAACCTTTCGTACACTGATCACAACCAACGGCCTTGAAGATAGTCAGTGATTCAGCCTCGGCCGCGCTAAACCCTTCCTCAATTAATGCTGCCGGAGGAATGTCAGCGGCTTCCTTGCAATGGCTGCATAATCGTCGGCCCAGGCGCTGGGCAATCACAAGATTAACCGCTGAAGCAATATTAAACGGTGGCACGCCCATATTCACTAAACGTGTCAATGTCTGTGGTGCATCGTTGGTATGCAGTGTCGAAAGAACCAAATGCCCCGTCTGGGCGGCCTTGATGGCAATCTCGCCGGTCTCCATATCACGAATCTCACCAATCATGATGATATCCGGATCCTGGCGCAAAAAAGCCTTGAGCGCGCTTGGAAAGGTCAATCCGGCCTTGATATTAACGTTAACCTGGTTAATACCCGGCAAATTAATTTCCGCAGGATCTTCGGCTGTTGAAATATTACGGTCATCAGTATTCAGAATATTCAGTGCCGTATACAACGATACGGTCTTGCCACTCCCTGTCGGCCCGGTCACCAGTACCATGCCATAAGGACGATGGATGGCCTCAAGAAAAATATTTTTCTGCTCCTCTTCATAACCGAGAGCATCAATGCCTAGCTGGGCACTGGTCGGATCAAGAATACGCATCACAACCTTTTCACCAAACAGGGTCGGGCAAGTGCTGACACGAAAATCAATCACCCGGTTGCGTGATAGTTTCATCCGCATACGGCCATCCTGAGGAACACGCCGCTCAGAGATATCGAGACGGGACATGACCTTGATACGGGCAGCAATCTTGTTTGCCAAAGTCGTCGGTGGCGAGGTAATGGCGGTCAAAATGCCGTCAATACGAAAGCGCACTCGATAGACTTTCTCAAAAGGCTCGAAATGCAAATCCGATGCGCCCTTGTTAACGGCATCAAGAATAACCTTGTTGACAAAGCGGACAATCGGCGTGTCATCAACTTCAGCGCCATCATCCGCCTCTGCGGCATCCTCTTCGGTTGACGAAAAATCAAGTTCGTCAAGATCCGTATCTTCGAGGCCATCCATCTTGCTCTCTTGTTCATCGAGCAGTTTGGTAATAACTTTCAGCAGCTTGTCATGCTCGACAATAACCGCCTCGACATTACAGCCAACATGAAACTTGATCTCATCCAGACCCTGAAGATTGGCGGGATCTGCAAGGGCTATAAACAACACATGGCCGCGTTTATATAAAGGCAGCACGGTATGACGATGAATGAGCTTTTCATCAACCAGATTGGTGACACAAAGCTCCAAATCCATGGCATCGATATCAAACAGTGGAATACCAAATTCCTGTGATGTCAATTTAGCCAGACGGGTACAGTCGATAATGTCTTCATCTATCAGGTGAAGAAAGAGGGATGTAGCCTTCTCCTCCGCTTGCTGGCAAGCCGACGCGACGGTTTCCTCATCAAGCAGGCTGGCATCAACCAGTTGCTTGGCAAGACCATTAAAGGAACTGTACTGACTCTCAATTGCGGTACTCATACCGTGCTTATCGGCAACTGTGGAGGATTGTTTGAGGCTTCTTTCAATATCTGCGTTCTGCCGCCTGCAAGAGAACACTGTCTTGGCAAGAATGACACGAAATAGATCCCGGAAAGCGCCAGCACAAGCTCTTTTGAACAACACTCAAGCCACGCACAAACCTGATTAAATCTTCCTTGCTTCTTTCTCTTTTCTCAGCATCGTCCGATACTCTTTTTTCCATCACGGCTCATAATTGCCAGACAAAAAAAAGCCCCTTGCCAAGCAAGGGGCCAGTTCCACCCTGCCGGGGCAGGGGCTGGAGGGATCGCGATTAACGGCAGTTCGCGGGGCGATAAACTGCCGGCAGGGTACCGGTATTACAAACCCAGCTGACGCCATTATCACTTGGAGTCGGGGTAAAGATGATGGTTCCAACGGCGGCAGCAGGACCCAGGGCACCGAGGGTATAGGTCAAGGCGCCGGTTGCCGGATCATAAGCCGTATTTGCGGACAGATAAGCACTCTGTGCTGAAGCGACATTAATGCCGGCAGCAGCAGTACTAGGAGGCAATGCACCCTGGCTGATGTAATATTCAGACACGGAACTCTTGTCTTTCGATGCAATCACCATCACTTCAGAAACCTTGGCGCGAGCCGTATAATCCTGATAGGCAGGAATCGCAATCGCAGCCAAAATACCAATAATCGCCACAACGATCATCAATTCGATCAGTGTAAAACCCTGTTGTTTGTTGTTCATGCTGTTATCTCCTGAGAAGTATGAGTATCAAACCAATTCTGTTCTCTAATGTAGATGGGCACTGCTATCCACCTCCTTGCCAGGAGTTGCCTTGCCTTACAGAGGTTATCTGCAGAATATGTGCCAGCTTTAGGCTGTCGACGACATTTTTTATAATCACAATACATTACAATCACTTAGACGACCAACAAATATTCGGAAAGAATTTCGGTTGATCGAGTGCTCGCGAAAGCAGACCACAAACTGCGCTTCCTGCGCAAGAAGTGCTGATTTTCATCACCTGCCCGCTAAAGACCGCTGCCGGTAACATGGCCAACGATCAGCTGCTAGCTAACACAGGCCGGCCAAAGCCCCCGGATCGCAGCGACACCCTGACCACCAAGCTGTTTCACTGTTGGCAAATCTGCCGCACTCATCCCGCCAAGGGCAAAGACGGGCATCGGCGCACGACGAATCAGCTTGCCTAACCCTTGCCAGCCCATCGGTGAGCATGCTGGGTGCGAAGGCGTCGCTAGCACAGGAGAAACGACAATAAAATCCACGCCCAGGCGGGCAGCCAGATCAATTTCATCGCCGTTATGACAAGAAGCCGACAATAACCCGACATCAGCAGGACGCTGCCCATACTGGCGCAAGTGCTGACTGTTCAGGTGCAAGCCACACACAGGCTGATGCAGAAGCACTTGCAACTCTGCACCTATTAATAAGGTAGCATCGTGATCATCACAAAGAGCCTGACAGGCACTGAACAAGGTTAACAAATTTGCCTCTGACAATGCTCCTGGTCGCAAGCGGACAAGCTCTATTCCAGCCGCCAATGCACTGTCGAAATGTTTGAGAAAAGTCTGTATACCGTCGTGACGACAAGAAGGTGTAATCAAATATTGATCGGGAAGCAACTGGCTGAAACCAGCTTCAGGCATAGATATCAATGAGAAAAGACTCTCGGGCCAAAATGGGTTGACCATTTCTATCATAGAGGGCCAACTGACGCTGCCTTTGCGGAAGCGAATCCGTCAACCCCTGTTGTCGTCCACGCGCCTGCCGATAATCATGCTGCGCAGCGGCAGAAGAGAAGCGATAAGCTTGTTTATCAGCAAACAGCTCATCAGGTGTCCGTCGCCCAAGATACTCACCCTCGATCGCGCGCTCGGCGACAGGCCGGGTCAATGGCGCAGAGATTGCTGCCGGATAAGTAAGCGGAACGGTCATCATCCGCCAACAACCATCATCGCAACGGCTAACCGGCCGTCAGCGCCTGCCTCCTGGCAGTAATCTCGAACAGACAAGCCTCGACTCACTGAACGGACCCTCCCGTAGATAACGCCCGCTATACAGACGGCTCAGAATAGAATCTGCAGGCCAACATGACCACCATTATCAAGATCAGCATTGGGGCCATTGCTCAGGTCTACCCAAACCTTACGATAGCCAATATAAACCAATGCCTGAGGATGCACCTCATACTCCACACGTGCTGTCACTGCTGAAAAACGGTCCGCATCAAGAAATGTAACGACATCAGGAGCGTAGTGAATTTGTCCGGTCAGGCCTATGCGGCCAAATGCCTGCGGGTGATAACGTAACTGGCCACTGATTGCCAGAGCAGCAAGGCTATCGCTATCAACACTACCGGCAAAAAGCTTAAAACCAACACCGACCGACAGGCCAGGAGACCCCGTACCGGCATCGCCGGTAACCAGTAGTCCAAGCATGGCCAGCACACTGTCGTTGGCAATGCTGTCGGCAGAGGAATAAAGCAAGCCCAGATCCAATTCGCTATTGCCCAAACCGGTAGTATCACCGGCAAAGGTTACATAGCGGACCTGGGCGCTGTCATTACTCAGGTCAACATCAAGCGAGCGAGCCATGCCCATCGTTGAAAAAAGAGTCAACAGGATAACCAGGCCAATTCGCTTCATTCTAATTTCCCTCACAAGAATACTGAATTAATAGATGCAGGTACCAATCCGGGCCGTTATAACACAGCCAGATGCCCTTGCAAAATCCTGCCAAAATATAGCCGTGCTTTCGTTCTTTCAATGATTCGTTAACGGCTTCGCAGCAAGACCCGGGCACAGACCCAGATATCGACACGGCCAACGCCCGCACGAAGAAATAACTTTGCCAAAGCCGCTGTTGTCGCACCGGTTGTCAGGACATCGTCAACCAACGCCAAATGGCGCACTTTCGGGCATCGCCGCAAACGAAAAGCATGACGGACATTGCTCTCGCGCTGACGTGCGGATAACCCTGACTGACTGGCCGTTGCCTGACTGCGCTGACAACAGCCATGATCCACCGGCACACCCAGAGTGGCTGCCAATGGCCGGGCAATTTCCAATGCCTGATTAAAACCTCGCTGTCTGAGACGCTGGCGATGCAGTGGCACAGGCACAATCAATTCAGGCAAAACGCCATCCCGTGCTCGCAATTGCTCAGCCATCAATTGAGACAAACAGGTAGCAACCAGCAATTGGCGATGAAATTTCAGCCCGCGCAAAAGGCTGTCAAGTGGCGGCTGATAAAGTAAGGCAGCCCAGACTTCACCCACCACAGGGGGACGCTGCTGACAGCGGCCACAAAGACCATCCACGGCTAAAGGCAAGGCACATGCACGACAATGACTGCCCAATACAGGCAGGTCCGCACGGCAGGAAGGACAAAGTCGATGCGGCCCTGCAAACACTGCTTCGCAAAGCAGACAAGTGCTCCTGAAAAAGCCATCACGCCCGAACATGTCAACCCGACGCCAGAAATCAAGGTTGACAGCCGCCTGCCGGGACATCATATTCCATGGTTTATTCAAAGGCACCCCTATCCATCCCTGTGAGACGACGTGACTATGGACGATTCAATCTATCAGCGTATTGACGCACTGACAAACCAGGCGCTCGGAGGCCAGGATATCTGCAGCGAAGATGGCCTCTGGCTGCTGCAGCTCGATGATACCTATCTATCCTGGCAAATGGCTGGCGCAGACCGTATCCGCAGAACATTCCGCGGCGAAGCCGTTGAAGTCTGCGCGATTGCCAACGTTCGCTCGGGCAACTGCTCGGAAAATTGCAATTTCTGCTCACAGAGTGGCCACCACAAAACCAGTGCGCCAGAATACGATTATATTCCTGTTGCAGACCTCCGCCAGCAGGCGCAACAAGCACGTCAGTGGGGAGCAAGTGATTTTGGCATCGTCTCGAAAGGCTGGGGTGTGCGCAGCGAAAAAGAATACCAGCAACTTGATGACTACCTTGCCAGCCTGGAAAAGAGTAGCGATATTGGTCGCTGTGCCAGCCTTGGTGCCATTGACCGAAAAAGTGCTGACAGGCTGCGCGCGCTCGGTTTGGAAAACTACCACCACAATCTGGAAACGGCGGCCAGCTTTTTTCCCGAGGTCTGTACGACACACAGCTACCAGGAAAATATCGACACCATTCGCCATGCTCGTGATGCCGGTCTACGCGTTTGTGCCGGTGGCATTATCGGCATGGGCGAGAGTCTGCAACAACGCATCGAACTGGCACTGTCCCTACGTGAACTGGGGGTTGAGTCCGTCCCCCTGAATTTCCTCTCACCACAGGCAGGTACGCCATTCGCTGATCACAGCCCCCTTGAACCACGCGAGATACTCCGTACCATCGCCACCTATCGTTACCTGCTGCCAAATGCCGAAATACGCATCGCGGGTGGACGCCAGTTTCTTCGTGATTTGCAATCAATGATTTTTATTGCTGGCGCGTCAGGCATCATGATTGGAGATTATCTGACGACCTCTGGTCGCCAGGTTGCTGAAGACTTGCAAATGCTGCGTGATCTCGGCGTTCGTCCACGCGAAGACACTCAGCACCGTCGCCGCCAACAGGCCAGCACTATGGCATGAGGACGCTGACAGAGGCCCTTGACGCGCAGAAAAATGCCGGCCTTGAGCGCCAGCGCCTGTCCCTGGACTCAGCCCAGGGACGATTGATCACCGTCAACGGGCAGTCCTTGCTATCTTTTTGCAGCAATGATTATCTCGGTCTGGCTGCCGATGAGCGTATTGTTGAGGCCTTTCAGCGAGCCAGCAAACACTACGGTCTTGGCAGTGGCGCCTCACACCTGATTTGCGGCCACAGTCGCGCCCATACCGAGCTTGAAGAAGCTTTTGCTGAATTTACAGGCCAACAACGTGCCCTACTGTTCGGCAGCGGCTACCTCGCCAACCTCGGTGTTGTCACCACCCTCGCACGTACCCACAAACAGGCTTACCACGACCGTCTCAACCATGCCTCATTACTCGATGGCAGCCGCCTCGCCGGTCAACGTTTACGCCGTTACCCACACCGTGATCACACCACGCTGGGACAGTGGCTCGAACAGCAGCACCGACCCGGCCCGAGCCTGATAGCCACAGATGGCGTTTTCAGCATGGATGGCGACCTTGCCCCTTTAGCGGAGCTGATCCAGCTGGCAGAGAAAAACGGCTCGCACCTCTACCTCGATGATGCTCATGCCTTTGGCGTCATCGGCAAAGAAGGCGGTGGCAGCTGTTGTCACTGGAGTATTGACCAAGCATCCCTGCCAACAATCATGGCAACGCTGGGCAAAGCCTTTGGCTGCTACGGTGCGATTGTCGCCGGCAGTCATGATGTCATCGAATCACTGATACAGTTTTCACGTCCATACACCTACACCACGGCCCTGCCCGCAGCCATGGCCAGCGCAGCCATGGAAGCCCTCTCGATTATGCGCAAAGAACAATGGCGGCGCGATCATCTCGCTGACTTGATCAATCATTTTTATGCCGGCGCTGAAACAATCGGTCTGCCACTGCCCCGAAAACCTGCAGCAGCGATCCCGATCATCCCGATTATCATCGGCGATAGCGAACAAACTGTAGCCCTCAGTGAGGCATTGCAACAACAGGAAATTTTGCTCACGGGCATCCGCCCACCGACCGTGCCCGAAGGACAGTCGCGATTACGCCTGACCTTCTCCGCCTTACATCGGCAGGATGATATCGATAGACTTCTCGATGCCTTCAAACAAATATTATGAGCCGGGAAAATCGTAAGGAATCACTCTATCTGCTCCATGGCTGGGGCATGAACCGTGCTGTTTGGGCAACGGTGCAACAGCGACTGTCACACCATCAGCGCATAACGGCCCTCGACCTCGCCGGTCATGGTCATGCCCCTGCAATCATTAGCGCCTCCCCCAAGGAATCATTCCTGCATCCCTTACGCCAGGCTCTAAAACCAGGATACAGCCTCATCGGCTGGTCACTGGGCGGCCTGCTGGCCATGCTCCTGAGTCTAGAAAACCCTGCAGACTGTCGCCGCCTGATCCTTGTTGCCAGCAGCCCCTGCTTTCAAGCGCGGGACGACTGGCCCGAGGCCATGGCCAGGAAAACACTGGATAATTTTTCCCGGCAGTTGCAAACCAAGCCGCAGGCAACCCTTACAAACTTCATTGCCTTGCAATTTCTCGGTAGCAAACAATCACGGAGCGCACAGCGCTTATTGCAGCAAGCGCTGCAATCATTGCCACCGCCACAAACAGCCGCATTACAAGCCGGCCTGTCGCTGCTGGCAGGCGCAGACATCCGCGCACAACTGCCACAACTGAGCATGCCGGTACTGATTATCCATGGCCGCCACGACCGCATCGTCCCACCAGCGGCAGCAGAAGCCATGGCCAGAGCATTGCCGAATGCCCGCTTATTTATCATCGATGGCGCTGGTCACGCACCCTTCATCAGTCATCCTGAGCTCTTTAGCAGCGCCGTTCTGGATTTTACCAATGCCTGAGAAAAAACGACCTTACCAGCTCGACAAACGCCTGATTCGCACTCACTTTGACCGTGCCGCAAATACCTACGATAACAGTGCCGTGCTACAACAAAACTGCGCCCAGCAGCTCCTTGAGAGGCTAAGTTATATCCGCATTAAACCCGCAACCATCATCGACCTTGGTGCTGGCACCGGCATCCTGAGCAAGGCGCTGAGTGAGCGTTTTCCGAAGGCCCGGGTCACGGCCCTCGACCTCGCTCCGGCCATGCTGTCAGTGGCCCGGCAACAGCAGTCCTTCTGGCAACGCTGGCAGAAACGGCAAGGCTTTGTCTGTGGTGATATGGAAATGCTGCCTTTTGCCGGGCAAAGCTGTGACCTCATCATCTCCAACATGGCACTGCAATGGTGTAATGATCTTGATCAATGCTTTCGTGAATTTCGTCGCATCCTCCGCCCTGGTGGTTTATTGATGTTCACCACCTGCGGTCCTGACACCTTGAAAGAGCTTCGCCAATGCTGGCGTCAGATCGATAATCACGATCACGTTAATGCCTTTATAGACATGCATGATATCGGCGATGCCCTGCTACGCGCAGGGCTCAGCGAACCCGTTATGGACCGCGATGACTACACCTTGACCTACCCCGACTTGCGCACATTGCTACATGACCTCAAAGCCATCGGTGCCAATAATAGCCTGCAGGGAAGAGCGCGCGGATTAACAGGCCGCCAACGCCTGCAGTGGTTACAACAACATTATGAAACCTTTCGCCAGCATGGGCTGCTACCCGCCAGTTACGAAATCATCCATGGCCATTGCTGGTCAACCAATGCAACCGGCAAAGAAAGGGCATCTGATAACACAACCATCCGCGTGCCGCTGACAGAACTCCGCCAGTATAGAGCCGACAGATGACTCCTGTTAAGGGCTTTTATATTTGCGGCACCGACACTGATATCGGCAAAACCTATGCCGCCTGTTCGTTAGTTCACTATTTTCGTCAGCAAGGCTTGCAAACAGCCGTCATGAAACCGGTTGCCAGTGGCTGTACTGCCGGCCGCAACGATGATGCCCTGCAACTCATCGCTGCCAGTGGACTCAAGCTCCCTTACACAAGCGTCAACCCTTATCCTCTGACAACAGCAACAGCCCCCCATCTCGCGGCTGAAATAGACGGTTGCACGATTGATCCGGGCATCATTGAAGAAGCCTTCAGCGTACTCGCCCGCCAAGCAGAGATCGTCATTGTTGAAGGTGTTGGCGGAATAGCTGTCCCTCTATCACATGATAGCCTGCAAACGGATCTCATCCGCCGACTGCAACTGCCAGTCATTCTGGTCGTCGGCATTCGCCTCGGCTGTATCAACCATGCCTTGCTCAGCGCTGCCTACCTGGAGGCACAAGGCATTGACATTTGCGGTTGGATCGCCAACCAGATAAGCCCTTCCTGGCCACAGCAGCAAGCAAATATCGACGCTCTGAGCACATGGATAAAAAAACCCCTGCTCGGCACTATCGGCTACGAACAGGGGTTTTTTGAGAATACTGTCTCGTTACTTGAATGGCTGGCACTCAGGCAGCAAGAACACCCTTGAGTCGGTTCAGGGCATTTTTCTCAATCTGGCGAATGCGCTCTGCTGAAACGCCATAGTGATCAGCAAGATCCTGCAACGTACTCTTTTTCTCATTGAGCCAGCGCTGCTTGAGAATATCCTGGCTGCGCTCATCGAGCGTCTCCAGAGCATTCCCCAGGCGCTGGGCGTTATGCGCCTCCCATTCACTCTCTTCGAGCACAGTCGTTGGGTCATTACGCAAATCTTGCAGATAAGCGGCTGGCGCAAAATTACGCTGGTTATCGTCATCCCCCGTATCTGAGTGCTGCTCAAAGGCTGTGTCATGCGAGCTCAAACGAGCTTCCATCTCCAACACATCCTCAGCACGCACACCAAGGTCCCGAGCTACCGTCGCAACCTCATCATGTCCCAACCAGGCCAGGCGTTTCTTGGCGCTGCGCAAATTGAAAAACAACTTACGCTGAGCCTTCGTCGTCGCCACTTTGACAATACGCCAGTTGCGCAGAATAAATTCATGGATTTCGGCGCGAATCCAGTGCACAGCATAGGATACCAGGCGCACATTCATCTCCGGATCAAAGCGCTTGACTGCCTTCATCAGACCGATATTACCTTCCTGGATCAAATCTGCCTGCGGCAGGCCATAACCACTATAGCCACGAGCGATATGGACGACAAAGCGCAAATTCGACAGCACCAGTCGCCGCGCAGCCGTAATATCCTGCTGCTGCTGAAAACGTCGAGCCAGTTCACGCTCTTCTTCGGCGCTGAGCACCGGAATCGAGCCAACGTTTTGAACATAAGCGTCGATACTCCCAACCGGGACCGGTAAGTTCATATCATAGGCGACCAATGCCTTACTCATTCTTGACCTCAATAATTCTCTGATTGCTGTTGATGGACATGTCATACTGCCTTTATAACAAGCATCCCTTAAATCTTTAAGAGAAGCTATAAGTAGGGCAACCGGCAAGCGATAAAGTTCCCTAATCGCAACAGTAATAACGCTACTATCCAACATCAGATTACCGCTATCGGCACCTTTCAGCAAGCCCGGCAAGACTAAATAAAGAAACGTCTTTGACCCCTTACCCAACAGCACAGTAGAATCGCCGGCGTACCGATGACCCGCAACCCCAAGAATCAGGATACCCAAAGCCATGAATGAACAGGCCACAGCCGACCAGGACGCCACACAACAACAGGCAGCAGAAAACAATTTCATCATCCGCAATATCTATATGAAGGACATTTCTTTCGAAACGCCCAATAGTCCCCATATCTTTAATAGCCAGGCCGGCCTGAGCGTCGCCATGGACATCGGTAACAAGGCCCAAAACCTTGAAGGTGATATTTACGAAATCACCCTCTCGGTTACCGTTACGGCCAAATCAGCGGAAAAAACCGCCTATCTGGTTGAAGTCAACCAAGCCGGCATCTTTACGCTCAGCAATTATGAAAAAGACGAACTCAACAAGCTGCTGGCCACCTATTGCCCGAAAATCCTTTTCCCCTACGCGCGCCAAACCATCAGCGATCTCGTCCTAAAAGGTGGCTTTCCTCCACTGATCCTCGCCCCGGTCAACTTTGATGGCATTTATCATGACATTCATACGCGTAACAGCGCCAACGAAACGGATGCCAATCAAGGCGATGCCTAGGGTACACCACGACCAGATCACGGTAAGCGGCTAACATGCCAACTGGGGTAATATCCGACAAGGGCAGCATAACCGTCATCGGTGCCGGCTCGTGGGGCACAGCATTGGCCATCTTGCTCGCTCGTAATGGCGTTAGCACTCGCCTCTGGGGACACGATAAAAAACAAATCCAGCAGCTACAGAAAGCGCGTATCAACAAAGAATACCTGCCCGGCGCCGCCTTTCCACCGCAACTGCAACCCGTTACCAAGCTAACGGCAGCACTTGATGACGCCGAGAACATCCTCATTGCCGTGCCCAGCAGCGCCTTCCGCGAGGTTCTCCAGAGTCTCCTCAACGATGGCCGGCACTTTCGCATCTGCTGGGCAACCAAAGGCTTCAGTAACCCGGATGGGCGGCTACTGCACGAACTTGTTAGCGAAATCTTCCCTGCCGTACCCGCCACAGCTGTGCTTTCCGGCCCCACCTTTGCAGCTGAAGTTGCTGCCGGACTGCCCGCCGCTATTACTGTTGCCAGTGAAGATGATGCCTTTTCGGAAATACTTTGCCAGCAGCTGCATAATGACCGCTTTCGCGTCTACACAGCCCACGACATTATCGGCGTCTCGATTGGTGGTGCAGCAAAAAATATCTATGCCATTGCCGCCGGTATCGCCGACGGCCTTGGCTTTGGCGCCAATACCCGCGCTGCACTCATTACCCGTGCACTTAGCGAATTGATGCGCCTGGGCACAGCGGCTGGCGGTAAACAAGAGACCTTTATGGGTCTGACAGGGCTCGGCGACCTGATCCTGACCTGCACCGACAATCAGTCGCGCAACCGCCGCTTCGGCCTCAGCCTGGCGCGCGGCCAGTCAACAACAGCAGCACTCAAAGACATCCATCAAGTAGTTGAAGGCAGGGAAGCTGCCCGCCACATTCTCGACTTTGCCCGCCGTTTCGGAATTGAAATGCCGATTGCCGAAGAGATTCATGCCGTCCTCTTTGCCAACAAACCTCCTGGGGAGGCCGTCCAGACATTGCTTAGCCGTGAGCGGCGCATGGAATCTCCTTGAGCCGGCGCCCTATTGCAACAGCAATGATACTTGCCGCTGGTCAGGGCAAGCGCATGCAACCACTGACCAAGAACTGCCCTAAACCCCTCCTCGAAGCGGGCAATCAGACACTTATCGAACACCAGATTAACGCCCTCGCCCGGGCGGGCATTCAGCGACTGGTCATCAACCATGCTTACCTCGGCCAAATGATCGTCGACCGGCTTGGTAACGGCCAGTGCTATGGCCTGGAAATCCTCTATTCAGCCGAAAATAAAGGGGGCCT
Organism: Gammaproteobacteria bacterium; assembly: GCA_026994735.1. Classification (GTDB taxonomy): domain Bacteria; phylum Pseudomonadota; class Gammaproteobacteria; order SZUA-140; family SZUA-140; genus RI-283. Next base: position 12,604 of record JALWQD010000300.1, read on the forward strand.
GGAAACTGCCGGCGGTATCCGCCAGGCTCTGCCTCTCATTGGCAAAGCGCCCTTCATCGTGACCAATGCTGACATCTGGACGGATTACCCCTATCAGCAACTAAGCCTGCAACAGGGCTGTCTCGCACACCTGGTCCTGGTCGACAACCCGGCCTTTCACCGCCAGGGTGACTTTAGCCTTGCTGATGGCCATGTCAGGCCAGGCAAGGACAATGACACCCTCACCTTTAGCGGCATCGCGGCCTATGACCCACTCTTATTTGCCAACCTGCCCGAAGGACGCCTCGCGCTCGCACCGGTACTGCACGAGGCCATCCGCAAAGAGCAGGTAAGCGGTGAATATTATGCCGGAGACTGGCACGATATCGGTACAGCGGAGCGACTTGCCGCCTTGCACCAACGGCTGGATAATAGCTGCTGACAGCACACCGCCAAACGGCAAGGGCCGCGCATGGGTCAGGACGTCAGCAACAAACATTTTTCCGGCCAGGATTTCAAGGCATTTTCACAACGCCTGGCAGAAGAAACATCACTGCTCGAAAGCTGGTTCAAGGAGCACGCTTTTGAACACGGACAGCCGACTGCCGGCTTCGAACTTGAAGCCTGGCTATGTACACATGATGGCCTCCCTGCAGCTGAGAATGAGGCCTTCCTTGACGCCCTCAATAACCCGTTGGTTGTGGCCGAACTGGCACGTTTCAATATCGAACTCAATGGCACACCGCAAATATTGAAACAACAGGGCCTCAATCAACTCGAAAAAGAACTCGCAACAACCTGGAACAGTTGCCAACGACAAGCCCGGACAATGGACCTTGACGTCATCATGATTGGCCATCTGCCCACCGTTTGCCCTGATGACCTCACACTGGCGAATATGTCACAGCTGGCCCGCTTTCAAGCACTCAACGAACAGGTCTTGCGCCTCCGTCATGGCTCCCCGTTAACCCTTAACATCCAGGGCCGTGAGCATCTGCGCACAGCCCATTGTGACGTCATGCCCGAAGCTGCCGCGACATCCTTCCAGATCCATCTGCAAGTCCGGCAAGGGCAAGCTGTCCGCCACTATAATGCCGCCCTGATCGCCGCCGCACCGTTACTCGCAGCAAGCGCTAATTCACCCTTTCTCTTTAACCGCGATCTCTGGGATGAAACACGCATCCCGCTCTTTGAACAAGCGATTGCCATGCATGACATGCCTCAGCGCGTCACGTTTGGCAGTGGTTATGTCCAGCATTCGCTCTTTGAGTGCTTCCAGGAAAACCTTCGCGACTACCCTGTC
>JALWQD010000301.1 GCA_026994735.1 Gammaproteobacteria bacterium
GTCGCCGAACCAGGCGATATTATTGCCGTCGAGTCACCGACCTTTTATGGCTTGCTGCAGGCTATCGACTCGCTGGGGCTAAAGGCCCTCGAGGTGCCCACTCACCCTGAAAGCGGTGTCAGCCTTGAAGCCCTGCGACTGGCCATCGAGCAATGGCCGGTAAAGGCCTGCGCCTTCAACAGCAACTTCAATAATCCCATGGGATACTGCATGTCGCCGACGCATAAGCGTCAGCTGGTCGAGATGCTCGCAGGGGCCGACATCCCACTGATCGAGGATGATGTTTACGGTGACCTCGGCTTTCATCATCAACGCCCTATGGCTGCCAAACACTTTGATCACAGTGGCCATGTTCTCTACTGCAGCTCTTTTTCGAAAACGCTTTCCCCGGGCCTGCGGATTGGCTGGGTCTTGCCGGGGCGCTACCGCGAACAAATTACCTACCAGAAATTCATCACCAGCCTCGCCAGCCCGACACTGCCACAGCTAGCCATCGCCGATTTTCTCCACCGTGGTGCCTATGACCGTCATTTACGCCAGGTGCGTAACCAATATGCCCAGCAAATCGCCCGAATCACACAAATGATTGGCAAACACTTCCCTGCTGGCAGCAAGGTCACACGGCCGCAAGGTGGCTTTGTTCTCTGGGTTGAATTACCTGAGCATTGCCGTGCCATCGAGATATTTCAGCGGGCCATCAAGGAACAGATCAGTATTTCACCGGGCCCGATTTTTTCAGCCAGCGGCAAATATCAGAATTTCATCCGCATTAACTGTGCCCAACCCTGGAGTATACGTCTGGAGTCAGCATTGATACGGCTGGGGCAATTGATGCTCGCGCCCTGATACTGGCGGCTAAAGATCAATATCAGCGCCTGAGTTAGCATTAAACCACGACGTCCGGAGAGTCGCCGGCGGCAGGGGTGTAATACATTGCTGTCGCTCTGCCAGTCGATGCGGAGCAGGCTGTCCGGCTAGCCGTAACTGCTCGCACCAGTGCAGGGCCTGTGCTTCATAACAGGCCAGCAAGGGTTCGCAATGATCATTATCAATATCGCTTTGTGGCATCACGGCCCACACCCCCGGCCGTCGTTGCCGCTGTAGCCAGTGCAAAGCCGCTGGCTCCAGCCGCGGCAAGTCACAGGCAACGACCAACCAGCTAACCTGGGGTGCCCAGCGCATTGCCGCCAGAATGCCGGCCAACGGGCCTGTAACAGTATCGACATCGGCCAGCTGCGTGGTTTCAGTCAACGTCGGAGGTAACGCTCCGGCGCCGGCGATGACTGTCTTCTCGACAACGCCCTGCAATGCCGCCAACGTTGTTTCCAGCCAGGTCTTGCCGCTGGCAGTCCGCAGCAAGTGTTTTGTCTGACCCATGCGACGACTGCGCCCACCGATCAGAACACAGCCATAGAGTGGCCGCCGGGACCACTGGCCAGGGAGCCAATCAGCGATGAAGTCAAGCAGCCATTGTTGACGATCCTGATCACGAGACAAACAAGCCAGGACAGCACTGACCCCCACCGGCGGCGGCGCATTTGTATCATCAGCAGCCAGCCAGATCTTGGCTAGCGGCGTTTCTTTATGCCCTTCAACCAGAACCAGATCATAACGACAGGTCAGTGTTTCGAGAACCCGGGCAAGAGGAAAATGCCGTTCGGCATGCGCCCGCAACAACACTTCATCGGGACCATGGAGGGCAATATCGGCACCTGCTTGATAGCAACGATCACTGTCCTTACCCGGGCTGTCAATTTGCAGACCATGAGCATCATGTTTGATCACGACCACCGACAGCCCCTGGACCAGCAAATGCGGCAAAATGGCCTCGATCAGGGTTGTCTTGCCACTGCCGCTGAAGCCGGTAATAGCCAATACCGGCAAGTCGCCAAAGAGCAAGCCACTCTCGTTATCTTTATCCACGACACCTCCTGCCAGGCAGAACAGCCCGCGTTGCGATAGTCATGTCCCGCTCGGTTATTGACATTCTCACCAGCGAACGCGATACGGCTTTGAATGCCAGTACAAAGGCTCATTGCTTCACTAGCAAACAACCTTCCCCTAGCCTGGACAACAGCTGACAGCCTGCCAGATGTCGACAAAAAAGGCTATCGCGCGGCCTCGATCAGGGCGCGAATTTCAGGAATACAGGAGCCACAATTCGTCCCTGCCTGGCAGCATTTTCCAACAGCCTCAACGGAATCTGCATCCTCATTGATAATCGCTTCGAGAATAACATTCTCGCCGACCCCGAAACAGGAGCAGATCAAACGCCCACTGGCATTGCTGCCCTTCGGCGCCCGACCACTGAGCAGACAGAGCCGTTCGGAGTCATCCAAACGCTCGGCGGTAAACAAATCAGCCAACCATTCGCGCGCCGGCAATTCCGGACTGGGGCCAATAAAAAGACAACTTTCGAGACGATTAGCGACCAGACGGGCGGCACGATAACGACCACTGGCACTATCCAGATAATCAAGCCACTCGACCTGCTGACCATCAGCACAGAGCAAAGAGCGGGCCCAGGCGCTCCAATCATCGGACATCACTTGACCGGCCATTTCATAGCGAATAAAACGCTTGCCATTAATACGCACCCAATAGCTAACCGCTTCTTTTCCGGCCAAGGACAACGGACGGCTGGAGAGGATAAAACCATGCCATGACGGCTCAAAGGCAACGACCTTGACGGGCGTATGTTTGAATTCCGGTTGACCGGAGACAGGATCAGTGTCCGGATTAACCAGCGCCCCAACACGACCATGACTGGCATATTGATCGTTCCAGTGAATCGGGACAAAGACCGTACCCCGACGGTGACCCTGATTAATGACCACGCGGGCAATCATCTCACCCCAGACACTGCTAACCCGGCAGAGGCCTCCTGGAGTCAGTTTCAGTGCTGCTGCATCGCGATTATGGATTTCTAAAAAGGGTTCCGGACGATGATTCGCCAAGCGTGCGGATTTACCCGTGCGGGTCATGGTGTGCCACTGATCACGCACACGACCTGTATTGAGTATCAAGGGATATTCGCTGGACAAACGGTTCGCCGATGACCGCGGCATAATTGGCAGCATCCTGGCCTTACCGTTAGCAGTAAAAAAACGGCCCTCGCTGAGCATCCGTGCCGTGCCCTTGGGTGCGGCCGCATTGACTGGCCACTGAATTGGCACAAAAGCCTCATATTCAGCAGCACTGATATCGTTGAAGGCACTGATATCGAAATCGCGCTGGCCCTCGTTCTCGAAGCCTGACAAGCGCGCATGCTCACGAAAAACTTCGCTGACATGCTGATAGGGAAAAGCTTCGCGATAACCCATGCGGCGAGCGACTTCGCTCACTATCCACCAATCAGGACGGGCTTCGCCCGGGGCACTCAAAAAAGCCCTCTGACGCGAAATCCGCCGCTCTGAATTCGTCACCGTACCGTTTTTTTCCGCCCAGGCTGTGGCCGGCAAAAGAATATCGGCGCAGGCGGTGGTATCGGTTTCAGCCATGCAGTCGGAAACAACGACTAACGGGCAACGCTGCAATGCTGCTCGCGCCCGGTCGGCATCAGGCAAGCTGACGACAGGATTGGTGCCCATGATCCACAG
>JALWQD010000302.1 GCA_026994735.1 Gammaproteobacteria bacterium
ACACCGGCCATCGAGAACATAATAATCAACAGCATAAATGCAAACCAGGGACTGCGACGGGCGAGCCCCTTGAAATCTTGTAATTTATCAAACTCAAAGCCAGCCCGGCTGAGAAGCAGGATCATACCGAAACCAGCTAACGACATCAGCGCATAAACAATGACGTAAAACATTGCGCCGGAATAACCTTCCGGCGTTCCTGCAAGAATGCCGAGCAACAGGAAGCCAACGTGGGCGATCGTTGAATAAGCCAGCATACGCTTGATATTTGTCTGCGCAATTGCCACCACATTACCGATGGCTATCGACAGCACAGCCAAGATCATGAGCATTCCCTGCCATTCGCCATGGACACCACCCAGGCCTTCAGCAAGAACACGCATTACCATGGCAAAGGCAGCAATCTTCGGCGCCGCACTAATAAACAGGGTAATCGCTGTCGGCGAGCCTTGATAAACATCAGGGATCCACATATGAAATGGCACAGCACCCAACTTAAAGGCCAAGGCAACAACAACAAAACAAACACCTAGAACAAGCGTCAGGTCATTCTCAGCGGTACGGGCATAAGCGGCAATTTCCTCAATACCCAACACACCCGTGGCACCGTAGATCAATGAGATACCGTAGAGTAGAAAACCCGAGGCAACGGCACCGAGAATAAAATATTTCATTGCCGCTTCAGTCGCCTCTTTCGAATCACGGTGCAGCGCAACCATGGCATATAGCGACAATGACAGCAGTTCCAGCCCCAGATAGATACTGAGCAGACTGTAGGCCGAGACCATGATCATCATACCGAGGACAGCAAACAGGCCCAGCAGAAAAAATTCGCCTTTATAAATTCCGCGGACGACCAGATAATCACGTGAATAGACAAAGACAACTGCAGTAACCAAGTAAATGAAAACCTTCAGGACTGTCGCCATGCTGTCGTTGACAAAGGAGCCGCTAAAACTGATCTCGGGCACCGATGAATGAATACTCACGGTCACAATGGATGCCAGCACCAGGGTCAATAGCGACAGATAATAGGTCAGGTGCCTCTTACCTTCGCTCAGATAGAGATCCGCTAGGAGAACAACACAGGCCATGGTGAGAACAAATATCTCTGGCAAGGCGGGCAAGAATGTCGGCATTTCAAAATTCATAGTATTTTCTGATCCATCATCATTCAGGGCAGTTTTGTTGTCACAACCTGATCAAGCAGGTGGTCAACCGATGCGTGCATCACATCCACCAGCGGGTCTGGCCAGATACCGACGAGAAGCACAAGGAAAGCCAGTGAACCCAAAATCGCGAACTCGCGACAATTGAGATCCTCCAATTTGGCAACATTGTCATTAGCGATATCACCAAAGATAACTCGTTTTACCAACCAGAGCGTATAGGCTGCACCCAGGATCAATGTCGTTGCCGCCAGGAAGGCATACCAGAAATTTGCCTGGAAGGCTGACAGGATGACCATAAATTCGCCAACAAAACCCGATGTCCCCGGTAAGCCTGTATTGGCCATGGCAAAAAGGACAAAAAAGGCAGCGAAGATTGGCATTGTATTAACGACACCGCCATAGTCAGCAATGTTGCGCGAATGCATCCGATCATAAAGGACGCCAACACAGAGGAACATCGCCCCCGAAATAAAGCCATGCGAGATCATTTGCACCAAGGCACCTTCTACCCCCAGCGCCGCGCCATTGACACTGCCACTGTTGGCATAGATAGCAAAAACAACAAAGAAACCCAAGGTAACAAAGCCCATATGGGCAATCGAAGAATAGGCAATCAGTTTTTTCATATCGGTCTGCACCAGGGCAACAAGCGATATATAGACAATAGCAATCAGGGACATGGTGATAACCAGCCAGCTCAGCTCGGCACTGGCATCAGGGACGATCGGCAAAATAAAGCGGGCAAAGCCATAAGTGCCCATTTTCAGCATGATCGCTGCCAGAATAACAGAGCCTCCGGTGGGGGCCTCGACATGGGCATCCGGTAGCCATGTATGTACCGGCCACATCGGCACCTTGACAGCAAAGGCAACGAGAAAAGCAAGAAAGATAAATATCTGAGCGGTCATGCCGATCTTGGCATCATGAAAATCGAGGACGGCGAAACTTCCAGTCTGGCTATAGAGATAAATCAAGGCAACCAGCAGTAAAACAGAACCCAGGAATGTGTAGAGAAAAAACTTGATGGCCGCATAGATACGCCGCGGTCCCCCCCAGATGCCGATGATCAGGAACATTGGTATCAGCATACCTTCCCAGAAAACATAGAAAAGAACACTGTCAAGAGCACAAAAAACACCATTCATGAGGCCTTCCATGATCAGGAAAGCAGCCATATATTGGCCCTGACGCTCTTTGATAACCACCCAGCCAGCAAGAACAACCAGAATTGTCGTAAAGGTTGTCAGCAAAATCAGTGGCATGGATATGCCATCAATACCGAGATGGTAAAAGACATTAAAAGCTGCGATCCATGAAACACGTTCACCAAACTGCATCTGATAAGTCGTGGTATCAAAACCACTATAGAGCGGTAGCGAGATAAGAAAGGTCAGCACAGCAACGGCCAGGGCACCCTGGCGAGCAAGATTTTCCCCATTTCCCAGACGAGCCAGGAGAAGGGTCAACAGACCACCGAAAATAGGCAGCCATATCACCGAACTTAACAGAGGAAATCCAGAGGACATCAATCCCTTCCTTTATTTTTGCCGCGCCAAGAAAAAGACTCGGCGCGTATCATCATATCAATACAAAGACTGTCAGCAGTAGCAACAGGCCCAGAATCATGGCAAAGGCATAGTGGTAGAGCATACCCGTTTGAATATGGCGAACTTTACTTGCAATCCAACCGACACCCTTTGCCGTGCCATTGACCATCAGGCCATCGATCAGCGAGCCATCACCCTTGCTGGAGAAGAGCGCGCCGATACGACGACTGCCACCCGCCAGATATCGATCATTAAAGTCATCACAGCCATATTTACGTATCAGCAAATCGTAGAAACCACGGAAACGATCACGAATCCGGGTCGCCATTTCCGGTTCCTTGATATAGATCCGCCAGGCGACAAAGACGCCTGCCATGGCCAGCAGAAACGGTAAGCCCATAACACCATGCAGCAGAAAACCAAAGGGGCCGGTATATTCTTCACCAATATGCGCCAGCACATCATGCTCATGACTGACATGGATAACACCGGAAAAATAATCCCCGAAGAGCATCGGCCCGACCGTTATCAGGCCAATCAATAATGAAGGTATGGCCAGCATGACCAACGGAATGGTCACCACAGGTGGAGATTCCTGAAGATGTTCACGTGTGTGCTGACTCATTCTTTCCTCGCCATGAAAAACCAGGAAAAACATCCGGAAACTATACAGCGCGGTAACAAAAACGCCTAGCAATACAGAGATATAGGCAAAGGTAGAACCTGTCAAGTGTGATACAGCAACGGCTTCAATGATCGCATCCTTGGAGAAAAAGCCGGAGGTGCCGGGAAAGCCTATCAGGGCCAGTGAACCAATCAGAGAGGTCCAGTAAGTAATCGGCAGGTATTTTTTCAAGCCACCCATATTGCGG
>JALWQD010000303.1 GCA_026994735.1 Gammaproteobacteria bacterium
TTTTGCCCGTTATTTGCATGAGCGCAGTAGTCGTTCAGCAGGCCCTTTTGTGACCGCAGGCACAGCAGCAATAACGGGAGAATTTTCAGGTCATGAGTTGTTTGGCAGTGAGGTAGATGAGGCGATTCATTATGGTCTGATAGAGCAGGCGAATGGCGGCACCCTCTATATCAGCGAAGTTGCAGATATGGGGGCAGCCGTCCAGGGACGTTTACTGGATGCTCTGCAGAATCGTTCTTTTCTGCGTAATGGTGGCAAGGAACCGGTGCGTTTTGATGCCCGCGTTGTTGCTGCCACTCATCATGACCTGGTTGAAGAAGTGCAGGCCGGAAATTTTCGTGAAGACCTTTATTACCTGCTTGATGTTGTGCCACTGAGGATTCCACCCTTAAGGGAACGCAGTGAAGACGTGCCATTGCTACTGGATCATTATGTTGAATATTTTGTTCATAAGGAAAACCTGCCTTACCGGCGTTTTGCCAGCGAAGCGATTGACTGTTTACGCGCTCATCACTGGGGTGGTAACGTCCGTGAACTGATTAACCTGGTTCAGCGTATGCTGATTCTTGGTCATGGCGATGAGGTCAGTCGCAGAGAAGTTGAAGCGGCACTGGGTGTCAGTAAGAGAGTGCCAGAGAATTGCACTGATCTCGGTTTTGATTTTAGCTTACCTTTACGGGAAGTCAGACAAGATTTTGAACGCGCCTATTTTCGTCATCATCTTGATCAAACAGGCGGCCAAATTGGTGAAGTGGCAAAAAAGGCGGGTGTTGAAAGAACACATCTCTATCGCAAGCTGAAGGCCTTGGGTTTGCGTACCAAGCCCGATTCCTCTGGCCAGGTTTAAGCGCTTACTATGCCTGGCAGAGGCAAATGAGGACGGCTGAGTGAAAATCATTATCCTCGGAGCAGGACGAGTCGGAACGTCGCTGGCCAGAAGCCTGGCGGGTGAGGCAAATGATATAACGGTTGTTGATACCAATACTGACCGCCTGCGTGATCTGCAGGAACGGCTCGATATTCGTACCATAGAAGGGCAGGCCAGTTATCCTGATGTGCTCGCCCGTGCTGGCGCCGATGATGCTGATATGGTGATCGCGGTGACCAATAGTGATGAGATTAATATGGTCGCCTGCCAGGTTGCCTATACCCTGTTTCATACGCCGACAAAGATTGCCCGGGTCAGAGAGCGGAACTACCTTCAGTATCAGGAGATTTTTAGTCAGGACTCGATTCCGGTTGATCTCTGTATCAGCCCGGAACAGCTGGTTATTGATCAGGTCTGTCGTCTGATTGAATTCCCAGGTGCCCTGCAAGTCCTTGACTTCGCATCCGGGCGTGTGCAGTTGGTTGTCGTCAGAGCCTACCACGGGGGGCCGTTAGTGGGGCATGAATTGCGTGAGTTACGTGACCATATGCCCGGCATCCGAACCCGTGTTGCAGCCATCTTCAGACAAGGGATGGCGATCATTCCCGAAGGCGATACCGTTATCGAGGCGGATGATGAAGTCTTTTTCATTGCTGCCCGTGATGACATCCTTTCTGTTCTCGGTGAACTTCGCCGTGTAGACAGGCCTGCAAAGCGGGTCATGCTCGTCGGTGGCGGCAATATTGGCCTGGGATTGGCGAAGGAGCTGGAAGCCCAGCACAAGGTTAAATTAATCGAGTCCGATTACGGCCGCTGCCAGTTGCTGTCGGAATCACTCAGCCGGACATTGATACTGAATGGCAATGCCGCTGATGAAGAACTTTTGATTGAGGAAAATATTGAGCATATTGATGTCTTCTGTGCCATCACCAATAATGATGAAATCAATATTCTTTCGTCCTTACTGGCGAAGCGTATGGGGGCCCGTAAAGTCATCACCCTGGTCAACCGGACGGCCTATGTTGATCTCGTTCAAAATAGTGAAATCGATATCGCCATTTCCCCGCAACTGGCAACGATTGGCAGTTTATTAACCCATGTCAGAAGAGGCGATGTTGTGATGGTTCATTCGCTCCGTCGCGGTGCTGCCGAGGCGATTGAGGCCGTTGCCCATGGCGATGAGCAATCATCCAGTGTTGTAGGCCGCGCCATCGAGGACATACATTTGCCTCACGGGGCCACTATCGGTGCAATGGTACGTGGTGAAGAGGTCATTATTGCTCATCATGATACGGTCATCGAGTCCGATGATCATGTCATTCTTTTCCTGACTGACAAGCGGCGCATTCATGAAGTTGAACGCTTGTTTCAGGTGGGTGTTACCTTCCTGTGAAGAAACGCGCTGATACCAAGGCGGCCTACTGATGGAGTTGCGCGCTGTCCAGCGTATTATTGGTGTCTTGCTGGCCCTGTTCAGTATTACCATGCTCCCCCCTAGCCTGGTTGCCTGGATTTATGATGAGTCAACACTGGCTATTTTCTTTGATGCCTTTCTGCTGACGATGGCCGCCGGTTTCATCGTTTGGTGGCCGGCCAGAAAAGTACGCAGCGAGCTACGCTTGCAGGCGGGATTTCTGGTCGTCGTACTGTTCTGGCTGGTATTGGGGGTATTTGGTGCCTTTCCCTTTATTTTCAGTGAACATTTGCCGCTTGTCGATGCTGTCTTCGAATCATTTTCTGGTCTTACAACCACGGGCGCAACGGTGATTACCAACATTGATGAACTGCCATTATCGGTGCTTTATTACCGCCAGCAACTGCAGTGGCTCGGTGGCATGGGTATCATCGTCTTGGCGGTTGCCGTGTTGCCCATGCTCGGTATTGGCGGCATGCAACTTTATCGTGCTGAGACACCGGGCCCGATCAAGGATAACAAACTGACACCAAGAATCACCGAGACGGCGAAAGCACTTTGGTATATCTATTTAGGCCTGACAATGGCTTGTGCAGCTGCCTACTGGATGGCCGGCATGAGCGTCTTTGATGCCATTGCCCACAGTTTTTCAACCGTAGCGATTGGCGGTTTTTCGACACATGATGCAAGTTTGGGCTATTTTGCCAACCCGGTCATTGAGACTGTGGCGATTATCTTTATGCTTTCATCCGGGGTTAATTTTGCCTTGCACTATGTCGCCTGGCGGCGCCTCAGTATGAGACCTTATTTTGAAGACCCTGAATTTCGCGCCTACTGCCTGATCATGTTTGTGACAGTGGCTGTAACCTCAGCCTATCTCTACTTTAACGGTGTTTATAACGATCCGCTGTCGTCGTTGCAGAGTGGTTTGTTTATGGCCGTATCGGTTGCGACAACAACAGGGTTTACGCTCACTGATTACCCGCAATGGCCACCCTTTGTACCGGTATTATTGCTCCTCGTCAGCTTTATCGGTGGTTGTGCCGGTTCAACGGGCGGTGGTTTAAAGGTTATTCGTGTTTTTCTGCTAATAAAACAAGGTGCGCGAGAAGTCCTCAGGCATATTCATCCGAGTGCTTTGTTTACGGTAAATATCGGCGGTAAACCCATGCAACAACGGGTTGTTGAATCAGTCTGGGGTTTTTTCTCTCTCTATATCCTGAGTTTTTGTATTATGTCCCTGGTGCTGGCGGCGACAGGGTTGGATTTGGTCACGGCCTTTTCCGCCGTTGCTGCC
>JALWQD010000304.1 GCA_026994735.1 Gammaproteobacteria bacterium
GTTCATGTTTTCTGTTCCCTGTTGCTGAAAATGCATCTTACTATGCAACGCAAACCATTTTCATCGCCAGTAGCCTAAATGATTGCAGTTTTACGCCGATGACTTAAGGAGTCGAAGCAAAAGAAGTTGGGGAGAGTGGTGGCAATGACGTTAAACAGAAAATTTCGCTTGATAACAGGACTATTTGTTATTGCTATCGTGGTTGTTGCATCCGCAAACTATGCTATGAAGCGTAGCATCAATGAACAGCAAACGGAATTGGCAAAGTTGTTGCTTCCGGAGCTTCGGTACGTGCAGGCACTGCGTTTGTCATTGGTGCAGGTACAGCAGTTTCTGACCGACGTGAGTGCCACAAGAGGCGAGAATGGTCTTGATGATGGCTTTCAGCGTGCAGCAGAATATGCACAGCAGTTCAAGGAAAGTTTGGCCAGTTTGAGGGCTCTGCGATCTGAGGATGCTGGTCGTATCAATGCCATTGAGTCCCGGTTTGACGGCTACTACCAGACCGGCCAGAAAATGGCGCAGGCGTATGTGACCTCAGGCACCCGTGCAGGCAATAATATGATGGCCGTCTTTGATCAGGCAGCGACAGAGCTGGATGATAAATTGGCACCCTATATTGCTTCTGTGAATGGCTCGGTAGAGGCGCTCTTCGCCGAGCACAAACAGCGTGATGCGATGATTATAACGATCATTATGATGGCTTTGATTGTCCTTATGCTGGTGGGTGTGGCCATGATTTATAGTATCCATGATCTTGTTCGCGACCTTGGCCGGATTACTCGCGGAGTACAGCGTATTGCTAGCGGTGATCTCTCGCCAGGGGGGTTCAGGGGGGTTAAGCGCAAGGATGAACTAGGCGAGCTGGTTGTCAATATGCGGCAGATGCGTAATGGACTTTCTCAGATTGTCACGAAGATCAAGACGTCTAGCCAGGGCTCGCGTGAGATGGCCGCAGAATTAAATGATATCGTCACTCAAAACAGCCACCAGGTGGATATACAACAGGATGGTATGGGCAAAATTGCGGCAGCTGTTACCGAGTTAACGGCAACCAGTAATGAAGTTGCCCGGCACTCCGAACTGGCTAATGAGAGTGCCGAGCAGGCGCGCTCTCGGGCCCAGGAAAGTCAGGAAGTGACCAGCCGTATTACACAGACTGCAGCGACGTTGGTGGGGAGTATCGAGTCAAGCATGGAGACAGTCGAGTCGCTGCGCCGGAATAGCGAAGCCATTGGCCAGATTATTGACGTCATTAATGATATTGCCGAGCAGACTAACTTGCTGGCGCTGAATGCTGCGATCGAAGCTGCCCGGGCAGGTGAACAGGGGCGTGGTTTTGCCGTGGTTGCAGAGGCCGTGCGTTCATTGGCTCAGCGGACACAATCGTCGACGGGTGAAATTCGTGAAATGGTGCTCGGTTTACAAACTGCGGCACAGGATACAGCCTCGACAATGGCGACCAATCAGGAACAAGCACGTTCAAATGTTGATTGTGTCGTTGAGGCAGAAGGCAAGTTACGTGAAATCAGCGAGGCAGTTCATTCGATTACAGGCATGATTGAGCATATTGCCAGTGCATCGATGGAGCAGAGTGTTGCTTGCGAAGATATTAATCAGCGTGTTGAGAGGATGCATGTTGATCTGGAATCGAGCCTCTCCCGCAGTCAGGTGTTGGCGGCGTCCAGTGCCCGTTTAAATGAGGTAAGCGAAGAGCTGGGATTGACAGTTTCCCACCTAGACAGTACCCGCTAGTTAGGTCGCTGGGCAGGCAACAAAGCAGGGCCATGCTATTTATCGGGGATCAGGCGCAGCTTCTGTAACAGGCCGTTACTGGCCTGTTCGACCATTTCCAGTACCTGCTTAAAGCCATCAGCGCCACCATAGTAGGGGTCAGGAACCTGCCGTCCCTGTAAAGGAGGGGCTGAATAGGACGTGAAGAGGGCTATCTCTGCCTTAACGGGATCAACTGCCTGGCTGAAAATATCAGCCAGATTGCTTTCGTCCATAGCCAGAATATAGTCGAACTCAACATAGTCACGCGCACAAATCTGACGCGCACGTTGGCCGGAGATATCGATGCCCCGAGCCAGTGCAACCTGTTGCGAGCGGGGATCCGGAGCGGAACCGATGTGGTAGGCATGCGTCGCTGCTGAATCAAGTTCAAAGCGGTCAGTTAGCCGGTATTCTTGCAGCCGGTATCTGAAAGCGGCTTCTGCCAATGGCGAACGGCAGATATTGCCCATACAGACGAAGAGAATGCGTAGCGGGGATGATGTGGCCGGAGGCCTGTTCATTTGTCTAGGCATAGACTGCTCACCATACACATAAAGGCCTTGTTCAGGCATTACTTTGATCGTGTAAAAGTACTCGGGTACTTACCTTATCATGGTAACTCGTCTATGATGTAAGCACTAGCTGGGCATCTTCAGGCTCATATCCTAAAACACTGGCAGGTGCTGCAAATGCATGAATCCAATGCCAATATCTCCGGCCTGCGGAACCTTTTCCTGCGTAAGCTTATCGGCGGAAGGGTTCGTTATCTGGGGCAAATTTATCAAATTGTCGAGATTCTCGAAGACGGCCCTACACTTATCCTGCAGAATGATACCGGTAATACGATCCAGGCAGATCAAATGGGCGAGGCTCACCGGCGCGTGCCTGAATCGGTCGAGGTTGCCCTGACACTGACTGAAAGCGGTTCCGTTGATATTGAAAACCTTGATCTCGAGCTACTCGATATTGAATTCGAAGGTGAATCGTTGCCGTAACTGGCGTTACGTTTGCTTGTGATGCTGTTGCTCGCCAGTCGTTAACCCTTATCCTGGTTGTTTGTGATGGCGTTTAAGAGTGCATCAGCTCTGAGCAGATCTTCTTCAGTATCAACACCATGCCCGGGAATCTCTTGCGCTTCGGCAACATGAATGCGGCCACCATGCCAAAGGACGCGCAGTTGCTCGAGGCTTTCCATCTGTTCAAGCGCTGCAGCAGGCCAGTTGACATAATCTCGAATGAAGCCGGCCCGATAGGCGTAGAGGCCAATATGACGTTGATGAAGAGCGCCATCCGGCAGGGTCTTTGTGCTGGCCGCAAAGGCATCACGGGCCCAGGGAATAACGGCGCGGCTGAAGTAGAGAGCATAGCCCTGGCTGTCACAGACAACCTTGACGACATGGCTGTCAAAGAGTTCGCTGACGCTGTCTATGGGAGCCGCGAGGGTGGCCATATTGGCCTTTTCATGTCTGGCAAGGTCGTCAGCAACCTGGCGAATCAGCGCTGCCGGCATTAACGGCTCATCGCCCTGCAGGTTGATGATGATACTGTCATCAGGCCAGCCCGCATGCTCGGCAACCTCAGCCAGCCTGTCGGTACCTGAGCGGTGATCCGGCGAGGTGAGGCAGGCGTGGGCTCCAATTTCTTCGGCGACGGCCAGGATACGTTCGTCATCAGTGGCAATAATAATGTCATCGGCACCGCTTTCGCATGCTCGATCATAGACATGCGCAACAAGGGGGCGGCCAGCGAGCAAGCGCAAGGGCTTGCCCGGCAGACGGGTTGAGGCATAGCGGGCGGGAATGACAACGGTGAATGCGCTCATGGTTCTTCGTCGACAGCCAGTACACGCGCTTCTTCTTCTAGCATGACCGGAATGTCGTCGCGAATAGGGTAGGCAAGTCGGTCTGCCTTGCAAATTAATTCGTTATCACCGCGTTGATAAAGGAGTGGCCCTTTGCAAATTGGGCAGGCGAGGATGTCGAGCAGTTTTTTATCGAGCATGGTTGCCTCAGTCGATGGTTGGCTTGTCGGGTGGTGGTAACCGTTTCGCCAAACGATACCACAGGCGATCATCGAGGCTGGCTTCGATTTGCAGGTAGTAACAGTCCTGGGTCGCGAAATGACGACACTTGACAGCATCTTTTTCGGTCATCAGGACCGTCAGCCCATCATGGAAGAAAATGTCTTCCGGGCGCAGCAAATAATGATCCGGAAAGATATGTTCGATGACCTCAATACCGAGTTTGCGCAGCGTTTTGAAAAAACGCTGGGGATTGCCGATCGCGGCAACGGCATGAACTTTTTTGCCATCGAAGGCATCCGTTGGTATCGTTTTTTGGCGCGTATCACAGGGTAAAAAGTTATTTGAAATGAGCGGCATAGGATATTCAAGCTGGCCGGGGATGCCGCCGTTAACAACGATAAAATCAACCTGTTTGAGTCGTTGTTCCGGTTCACGTAATGGGCCTGCCGGAAGGAGGAAACCGTTGCCTAATCGGCGGACACCATCAATAACGGCAATTTCGACATCGCGGCCAAGACGGTAATGCTGAAGGCCGTCATCACTGACGAGAATATTGCAATCAGAGGCTGTAACCAGAGCCAGTGCAGCAGCAACCCGGTCGGGACCCACTGCGATCGGGCAGTGGGTGCGCTGGGCAAGTAATACGGCTTCATCGCCGACCATCACAGGATCGCTGTCCGGCCGTACCTGCTGTGGCCAGTGTTTGGCCTTGCCGCGATAGCCCCGTGAGATAATGCCTGGGCGGTAGCCGGCCTCCTGCAGTCGATGAGTGAGGGCAATCACCAGCGGCGTTTTACCCGTTCCTCCAACGGTGATATTACCGACAATAATAACCGGAACACCGGGGTATACGATTGCCCGCAGGCCCGCTTGATAACTTAACCGGCGCAGCTTGCTGAATAAGCGAAAGACGACAGAGAGCGGCCAGAGGAGTAATGTCAGTGGCTGTCTGTCATACCAGATACGCGCGACATCAATCATCTGCTTGCCCCTGTTTGAGGCTGACGAGGTTGTCGTTTGTTCGTGCCATCTGCTGTGCCGGAGGGTTACTACTGCTCGATGTCATGAAATTGCAGCCGGTGCAAGGCCGCATAATGGCCATCGTGGGCTATTAGCTCGGCATGTGTTCCTTGTTCAAGAATTTGGCCATTATCGATGAATAATATCTGCCCAGCGTTTTCGATGGTTGACAGGCGGTGAGCGATCACCAGTGTTGTCCGGTTGTGCATCAATGTTTCCAAGGCTGTCTGGATATGGCTCTCTGATTCGGAGTCGAGTGAGGAAGTGGCCTCATCAAGGATCAGTACCGGGGCATCTTTGAGCAGGGCACGGGCAATGGCCAGCCGTTGTCTTTGCCCGCCCGAGAGCAAGACGCCATTTTCGCCGACAATCGTCTCGAGGCCTTCAGGTAACTGCTCGATGAATTCCATGGCATGTGCGGCCGTTGCGGCCTTGACGATCGCATCGTGGCCAATATTGGCGAGCGATCCATAGGCGATATTGCGGGCAACGGTGTCATTGAAGAGGATAACATCCTGACCAACGAGGGCCAGGTGTTGACGCAAATTGGCGAGGTCGAGGTCGCCGATATCATGGCCATCAAGGAAGATGTGCCCCTGTTGGCAATCATAAAAGCGCATTAACAGACTGGTTAACGTTGTTTTACCACTGCCAGAGGGGCCGACGAAGGCTACTGTCTGACCGGGGGCAATGGTGAAATTGACCTGGTTGATCAGCCAGGGGCCGTCATCATGATAACGAAAGCAAACCGATTCATAACGTACCTCGCCATGCACCGCTGACAGTTGCTGGGTACCGTTGTTGATTTCCGTGGCTGAGTCGAGTAAATCAAAGAGACTCTTGGCGGCAGCGATGCCGAGCTGAATAGCGGCATTGACTGTTGTCAGGCGTTTCATGGGCGTTAGCAACATGATCATGGCGACCAGGAATGACATGAATGAGCCGACCGAAATCGTTGCCATCATGGATTCCAGCGTCGCCAGATAGGTGATGCCCGCGAGGGCCATGCCGACGATTAGCTGGACGATGGGGATACTGCCAGCCTTGGTAGCGACCATCTTCATATGTTGTTGACGATTACGCTCATTGGCCTGTTCGAAGCGTTCCCGCTCGTAGTCCATGCCACCAAAGGCCTTGATGACACGATAACCTTCGATACTTTCTTCGCTGACATGGGTGACATCACCCATTGAGGCCTGAATTGAAGTACCAATGCGGCGAAAACGACGGTTGACGTAGACAATGACGAGGGCGATAAAAGGGCCGACCAGGATGAAGGCGAGCGTTAATTGCCAGCTGATGTAAGTCATCCAGGCAAGCAAGCCAATGATTGCCAGGCTGTCACGAATCATGACGGTAATGGCCTGGGTTGTGGCATTGGCGACCTGTTCGACATCATAGGTGAACTTGGAAATCAGCTGGCCGGATGAGTTTTGGTCGAAAAAGCTTGCCGGCAGGTGTAACAATTGGGCAAACATGTCATCGCGAAGGGCCTTGATAACACGCCGTCCGATCCATGACATGGTATAGCCGGAGGTAAAACCGGCAAGACCACGCAGGGTAAACAGGCTGACGATAAGCCAGGGTATCCACTGGATCCAGTTACTGTCACGGTTGACAAAACTGCCATCGAGCATGGGTTTCATCAGGGCGGCGAAGGCGGTGTCAGCGGCAGCTTCCATGGCCATGGCCAGCGCGGCGATAAAGAAGAAACGACGATAGGGATGGACATAACGGAGCAGACGCCGATAAAGGGCCATACCATCCATGGCCCGCAGGTTCTGCTGGCTGTCTGCTGCCAGCGGCTCAGTCATGTTTTGGCGGGCTGGTGGCGAGAGAGATGCGGACGATACCAAGTTGGCGAGCAACATCCATTGCGGTGACAACAGATTGATGGGTCGTCTGGCCATCGGCATTGATTATCATACCAGCCGTTTTTGGCGTCCCTTTTGCCAAAACTTGCCTGAGCACTCTCAGCAGTGTTCCTTCAGCGTCATTGACGAGGCGTTTTTGGTCGATGTAATAGTGGCCGGAGGCATCGATAGTCAAGGTAATGGGTGATTGTTCCTGTTCTTTTGGCTGCGCGCTTGCGTGCGGTAATTCGATGCTGATTTCGGCATCATCTTTGAAGGTTGTTGATATCATAAAGAAGATCAATAGCAGGAAGACGACATCAATCAGTGGTGTCATGCTGATTTCGAGTTCGCCCTCCTTGGTGCGTTGCCATTTCACCGTTCTTTACCCTTGCTCGCCGTGTTTTCCGGAGTACGTTCACCGTGTATGATTTCGAC
The DNA here is from genome assembly GCA_026994735.1 of Gammaproteobacteria bacterium. Lineage (GTDB taxonomy): Bacteria > Pseudomonadota > Gammaproteobacteria > SZUA-140 > SZUA-140 > RI-283. Next base: position 7,111 of record JALWQD010000304.1, read on the forward strand.
CATTTTCAGGGATTCTTGCTCCATGCCAATGACCAGCAGGTCAATACGCCGGCGCAGATGGCGGTAAAACATCAGTGAAGGGATGGCGACAGAGAGGCCTGCTGCAGTCGTTAGCAGGGCTTCAGAAATCCCGCCAGCGAGGGCGGCAGCATTGCCAACGCCACTGACAGTAATGGCGGTAAAGACCTTGATCATGCCAATAACTGTACCGAGCAAGCCTAGCAGAGGTGTTATCGATGCGACGGTGCCGAGTGTGTCGAGATAGCGTTCCAGCTCAGCGACAACATGGCGTCCGGTGTCTTCGATGTTTTCCTTCATTACCTCACGGCTTTCATGCAGGCTGGCGAGTCCGGCAGCAAGAACGCGGCCTAGTGGGGAGGATGCCCGCAGGCTGACAATACGACCGGGATCGAGCTCATCATTTTGTACCCAGGCCCAGATTTCGCCGACCAGTCCGGAAGGGCAGACGCGCTGTCGGCGCAGCGCCCATAATCGTTCAACGACAATGGCCAGTGAAATGATCGAACAGAGCAGTATCGGCATCATTAACCAGCCGCCTTTGACTACCAGTTCATACATGCTTTTTCCTCTTTGCGTGGGCAAGTTTGTAGGTTGGTATTTCACTCATGACAGTGGCTAGTCAGTGCCCTGACAGGAGACGCCTGCCTGGCTCTACCATAGCCATCTTTATCTGTTTGATGGCGGATGGTCAAGGGTGAATTTTATTGCCATCATACTGGATAGTTCGGTCGTCACGAAAGTAGCCTGTGGATCGCCATATGAGGTCTTTTTTTCGCCGCCATTGGCTCACCAGTTTGAGCCTGCCATTGGCTGAGGAAAGAAAACTAATCGCGCCAGAATATGCGCTATTGAGAACAAGAATTTGCCGCTGTTGATAGCGTTGGACGATTGTTCGTCGAGGCAGTCCGAAACGGTTGCCATAGCCGCTGGCGAAGAGGGCGTAGCGCGGCGAAATAGCGCTGATAAAATCAACTGTCGATGATGTCGCACTGCCATGATGTGGGACAACCATAATCTCGGCCCGCAAATGTTGACGATTTTCTTTCAACAACTGCTGTTCGGCAGCTTGTTCGATATCACCCGGGATAAGCACACCCTGACCCGGTTTGCCGATTTTGATCACGCAGGAATTGTTGTTGCCCTGCAGATTGCTACTGGCATTGGGGTGCAGAAGGTGAAAAGGGATGCCATCCCATTGCCACTGTTGTCCGGCAAAGCAGCGCTTGGCCTGCGGCCACGGCAGTTTCTCGGGGACACTGGAATAGATTTTTTCGACATTAATTCCGCGATAAAGGCCTGTTACACCACCGATGTGATCGGCGTCACCGTGCCCGATAATGAGGGTGTCAATATGATCAATGCCACTTGCGCGCAGAAAGGGGATGATGATATCGCTACCGGCATTAAATTGGCGACTGTAGCGGGGGCCGCTATCATAGACGAGAACATGCCCTGATGTTTGCACAACGGCGGCTAAGCCCTGGCCAACATCAAGTAGAGTGAAACGATAACTGCCTGTTTGCGGAGCTGCAGGCCGTGTTAGCAACATCGGCAGCAAGGCGATCAGGCCAAGCCAGCGACCGGGCATACCGCGTGGCAGAAAGAATAGCAAAATGCCGGCCATAGCGATGGCCAGCGTCCAGGCGGGTGGCGCGCCGTACCAGCCTGTGCCTGCCGGCAGCTGGCTAAGCCACTGCAGCCATTGCCAGAGTAATGACAGCAGGCTGTCGGTGAAGGCGAGTAATTGTTCTGCGAGCAGAGGCATGATATCCAGCAGCAAGGTTGCTATCAGGATTAGCGGGACGATGGCCATGCCAACGAAAGGCACGGCAATCAGATTGGCCATGGGTGAAAACAGCGGACTTTGTTGGAAGAAAATGATCAGCACAGGGGCAAGACCGATGGCTAATAGCAGATGTACTCGGAGCCAGTGCCGCCGCTGTTGACGATGGCGACTGAGCAGTAGAATGAGGCCAACGGCAATGAATGAAAGCCAGAAGCCAGGATTTAATGAGGACAGTGGATCGATCAGGAGGACGATGATCAAGGTCAGGGCAAGGATCTCACTGGCGCAGACTTGCCGTCGCAGCAAGCGCGTGATGACGGCGATAGTGATCATGCACAGCGCTCGCTGTGTTGGCAGCGAAAAACCGGCCAGGGCAGCATATATTGTCGCTGCCAGCAAGGCTCCCAAGGCCGCTGCTTGTGGTGCTGGCCAGAAGCTGCAGAGTCGTGACGAGAGTGACCAACAGCGACCAGTGAGCCAGAGAAACAGGGCCGCAACGAGTCCGATATGCAATCCTGAAATGGCGACAAGATGGCTGGTGCCGGTATTGCGCAAAATTTGCCATTGTTGCTCGTTGATCGCGCTACGGTCACCTATAGCGAGAGCAATAATGATGCCGGAAAAGTCTGCATTGGCAAGGGTTTTGCGCAATTTATGACGTATTTTCTGGCGCCATCGCGAGAGTCTGGAGAGGAGGCTGTTATCGCTGCCCAGGCGTTGGTTGAGAGCGTTTTTGCGGACATAACCGCTGGCACGAATATGTTCACTGAAGAGCCAGCGTTCATAGTCAAAACCACCTGGATTGAGCATTCCATGTGGGCGTTTTAAACGCACGATGAGTTGCCATCGGTCGCCAGCACGCAGGGCAGAGGGTGGATTGCCATACCAGCTTAAGCGGACGCGTGCGGGAGAAGGCCATTGTTTTCCCTCTCGTTCCATGCGTGATATGGCGAAGACAAAGCGACGGGCATGGCCGCTCATATTTGGCAGCGTGACAATGACACCCTCGATGAGAACATCTCTGCTTTCCAGTTCGGCGGCGAGTTGTTGTGCGTGCAATGAGTCGGCAACAAGCAGTTGCCAGCTTGCTCCACTGGCCATGAACAGGGTCAGCACCAGCCAGCGCCAACGACGCAGGAAAAGGGCCAGCAGGACAGGGAGGCTGAACAGCAGCAACAGCGATGAGAGATTGCTGTTGCTTTGCAGGAGCACAATGCCAAGCAGAAAGGCGATTGATTTTGAAAGCATTATCCGGCCTCCTTGCCGGTCATTGACGGTTACTTTACTCCATGTTGGCTGAATGGGCTAGAATGTCCGGATGGCACGGAGATTTCTCAAACGCTATCTACCCGATTATCAGACGATTCGTGAGCATAAATGCTTGCGTTGTTTCGGTTCCTTGCTACATGCGCCTAACCTCTGGCATCTCAATCGTCGTTCTGTCCCGCGTGCCTTCTCGATTGGTTTATTTATGGCTTGGGTGCCGGTACCTTTTCAAATGGTACTGGCTGCCGGTATGGCGATTGCTCTGCAGGCAAATTTGCCCATTGCAGTGTGTCTGGTCTGGATCACCAATCCGCTGACGATGCCGGTGTTGTTTTATTTTGCTTACAAGGTGGGTGGCTGGTTGTTGGGACTGGAAGTCGTACCGGTGGCTTTTGAATTGACCTTTGAATGGCTGGGGGGACAGATGCAAACGATCTGGCAGCCTTTTTTGCTTGGTTGTTTGGTGCTGGGTATCGTTTCCGCGTTACTCGGGAATATCCTCATCAGGTTATTCTGGGTTTTTCGTGTACGCAAAGATTGGCAATTGCGACGGACCAGCCGCAAACGGCGGTGTCGTCGGACAACTGACACTGACAAGCATTAATTTCTGACAGGACCTTCCTTCGTATGCTGCGACAGCCTGATATTGATCCGGTTATTTTTTCTCTTGGCCCCCTGCAAGTGCATTGGTATGGATTGATGTATTTGATTGGTTTTTCCGCTGTTTGGTGGCTCGGTAACCGGCGTGCACGCCTGCATGCTGACTGGGACGAGCAGCGGGTTAGTGACCTTGTTTTTTATGGTGCTCTGGGGGCGGTCATCGGTGGTCGTCTAGGCTATATACTTTTTTATAATCTTGGTCATTATCTTGTCCAGCCGCTTGATGTTTTTCGCATCTGGGAAGGTGGTATGTCCTTTCATGGCGGTTTGCTTGGTGTTTTGGTCGCCATGGCCTTATGTGCACGACGTTGGCAAAAGCCCTTTTTTGCGGTGACGGACTTTCTTGCCCCACTTGTGCCGATTGGTTTGGCTGCCGGGCGCGTCGGCAATTTTATCAATGGTGAACTTTGGGGGCGGGTCACGGATGTATCCTGGGCGGTGATTTTTCGTGATCCTCGTGCTGGCGGTTTGCCGCGGCACCCATCACAGCTTTACGAAGCGGCTCTGGAAGGGGTTTTGCTCTTCATTATTCTATGGTTTTTCTCACGTAAGGAAAGGCCAAGAATGGCTGTTTCTGGCTTGTTTCTGACCGCTTATGGCAGTTTTCGTTTCTTGATCGAATTTTTCCGCATGCCGGATATTCAGCTTGGTTACCTGGCGTTTGATTGGCTGACGATGGGGCAGGTTTTATCCTTGCCACTGGTTATCGTTGGCCTGGTATTGTTGCAGTTTGCCTACCAGCGGCAGAAAAAAAATATCAGAGCAGGAGATTAGTGTGCAGACCTATTTGGAGTTACTGGCCCATATTCGTCAACACGGTGTCTTCAAGGATGATCGGACCGGCACAGGTACTTACAGCATTTTTGGTTATCAATGCCGCTATGACCTGCGGCAGGGTTTTCCTTTACTGACAACGAAAAAGACGCACCTGAAGAGCATTATCCATGAGTTGCTGTGGTTTCTCGCGGGTGATCACAATATTGCCTATCTCAAACGTAATGGCGTCAAAATTTGGGATGAATGGGCAGATGAAACAGGTGAACTGGGGCCTATCTATGGCTATCAATGGCGTTCGTGGCCGACAGCGGATGGCCATCATATTGATCAGATCAGTCAGCTCATCGAGGGTATTCGTCAGAAACCGGATTCGCGCCGCCTGCTGGTCAGTGCCTGGAACGTTGCCGATATCGAAAACATGGCTCTGCCACCCTGTCATTGTCTGTTTCAGTTTTATGTTGCTGAAGGCCGGCTTTCTTGTCAGCTTTACCAGCGCAGTGCCGATGTTTTTCTCGGCGTGCCCTTTAATATTGCCTCCTATGCGCTGCTGACGATGATGGTGGCACAGGTTTGTGGTCTAGAAGCGGGTGACTTCATTCATACCCTGGGGGATGTCCATCTATACAGTAATCATCTTCAACAGGCTGATGAACAATTGCAACGGCAGCCCTTTGCTTTACCGACGATGACGCTGAATTCTGATATCGATTCGATCTTTGATTTTCGTTTTGAGGATTTTTCCCTGATAAATTACCAGGCTCATCCTGCAATCAAAGCACCGATTGCAGTATGAATGCCGGAGCCGCATCGAAGACCGTTGAACCCTGTCTATCGTTGATTGTTGCGATGGATCAAAATCGCCTCATTGGTGCCAATAATGGTTTGCCCTGGCATTTGCCGGCAGACTTGCGACACTTTCGCCAGCTGACGATGGGCAAGCCGATTATTATGGGACGATTGACGGCTGAGTCGATAGGCCGTGCCCTGCCCGGGCGGGATAATATTGTGATTAGTCATCATCCGGAGCAGTTTTCAATACCGGGGATGGTGGCTGTCGATGGCTTGGCAGCGGCCTGGTCGTTGTGTCAGGGGAAGGATGAGCTGATGTTAATCGGTGGCGCCAGTCTTTATATGCAGGCACTGGGTAGCGCCGAGCGGATTTATTTGACGCGCATCGCGGCTGCTTTCGAAGGCGATACCTATTTCCCCAAACTGAGCACTGACGATTGGCAGCTGGTTGCAAGCGAGGCCCATGTTGCTGACGAAAAAAATCCTTATGACTATGTCTTTGAGACCCTGCAACGTTGTTAGACATGCGCTGACTGCCGGCGAACAATAAACCGCACAGTCTTCTGGACATAAAAAAGCCAGCCCGGAGGCTGGCTTTTTTATCTAGCTATGCCAGATTAAAGGCCGAGGACGAAGTCCACAAGCTTTTCAATGTTGGCATCGCTGACGCGAGGTGAGTACGGAGGCATCGGTACACCACCGGTGACCTTCGTCCAGTTACCCTTACCGCCAGTGTGAACCTTCTTGATCAGGGCAGCACGTGCACCGCCGTCACCTTTGTAGTGCTTGGCGACGTCAGCCCAGGCAGGACCAACGACCTTGTGATCAATCGCATGGCAGGCGGTGCAGCCGCTCTTTTTGGCCAGCGGTGGCATATCCGTGGCATTGGCCTGTCCAGCGGCAACCATCAATGCGGCAGCAGCCGTAATGCTCAACCAACGTGCTTTCATACTTATTCCCTCCAAAAAGGATTTTTCCAGTCGTTTTTAATGCCTGCGGCCGCCTTGACTAGCGGCCCGCTTCATGAAAACCAGGAAGCCGGCATGTTTCGCAAGGCCCTTGATGCCCAGGCTGTTATTATTTGCCCAAGGCGGGGCAAAGACAGCGCTATCAATGCTATCTGAGCCGATTATGCCTAGTGCTCACAAGGCTGTCAAGAAAGGGCGCAGTCGGTTTGCTTGGCGACAAAGGTGCCTTGCACAGAGAAAACGGATACGGCAGCGAATTTTGCTGCCGCACGCAAATTTACTTAATGGGC
>JALWQD010000305.1 GCA_026994735.1 Gammaproteobacteria bacterium
TTCGCGGCAGCTATTTTTCCGCCTGGGTACTGACTTTGCAAAAATCATGGTTGCCAGCGGCAGCGAGTCGCATTGTTGACGTCACGATGACTGTTGGCAAAATCTGCTCAGAGGCCAAGGGCAATGCCAAAAAACACCATGCCACCAAACCAGTTGTTATTGAGAAAGGCACGAAAACAGGCCTCCGGCTGACGCCCGCGAATCAAACGTTGCTGATAAACAGCCAGCACAGCAGCACCGGCAAGAGCAACATAATACGCTGTCGCCAGATTTTCCTGGCCCCCAATAATAACCAGATCAAGCAATAACAGGCCCTGAATCACAGCGATAATGAGACAATCTGCCTCAGCAAAAAGAATCGCGGTCGACTTCACACCGACACGCAGATCATCCTCGCGATCGACCATAGCATACATAGTGTCATAGGCCGTGGCCCAGAGAACCGTCGCCAAAAACAACAACCAGGCGCTGCGGGGAACCTCACCACTGACGGCAGCGTAAGCCATCGGCACAGACCAGCCAAAGGCCGCACCAAGAAAGATTTGCGGTAAATGGGTATAGCGTTTCATAAAGGGATAAATGGCCGCTAATCCAAGTGCTACGAATGACAGCAGGATGGTCAGGCGATTCAGTGTCAGGACCAGCAAAAAGGCCAACAGAGAAAGAACGAGACAAAGAATTACCGCCTCACGAACGCTCACGCGACCGGCACCGATAGGCCGTAAACGGGTACGACGAATATGAGGGTCGATGTCACGGTCGGCAATATCATTGATCACGCAACCCGCCGAACGCATCAACACCACCCCAAAGACAAAGACCAGCAAGATATAGAGATCAGGCGGGCCATCGGCAGCGAGCCAAAGCGCCCACAGTGTCGGCCAAAGCAGGAGCATGATACCAATCGGCTTGTCGACACGCATCAAGGACAGGTAATCGGCGATACGTTCAAGCCAGGGGGCAGGCGCACTCATGATAGCGCCTGCCGCAGTTGTCGGCGCATCTCGGGTAAAAATATCTCACTCACCAACAGTGGCCGCTGATCAAACCAGAATAATGACCGTCGACCCCAAAGAGCATCATCCTCGCTGGCGGCAGCGCCAATCACTGCATGGAGGGCGTCATCCTGACGCAAATGGAGAACGTGCAAGGGACCACGCACGGCATGATGATCCGTAAACAAGGCCTCACCCAATGGCCGGGTGCCGAGATGGGCAAGGTGGCGCTGGGCACCGCGCAAGGTTCGCATGGGCATGATCGTGCGCGCAAAGACCCATGGCCGGCCGGCACAATATAACCAGACCTCACGCACAAGCGCCCATTCTGCTGCCGACAAACCCAGCAATGCACGCTCATCCAGCAACGGCCGACGACGTGACTGGGCAATAACCTCGACATGGAAATCGCCATTGGCAGCGCTGCGCAAACGCCGGGTCAGCGACGTCTCATCAAGCAGCCAGCTGGCCAGATCGGCGGGCAAGCGGCGGTAACGCCAACGCGCCCGCCAACCCTGCTCACGACGATAACGACGAATACATGCCAGCTTCATAGTTCATCCATTCCGACAAAAACAACACACTCGCCAAAGCGGCAGCAGAAGGGCCGGGGCAAGAGCGGCCGGCTTACTGCCAATTGTTGCCGTCAACGTCTTCTTACAGGCTCGAAATCGTCGCCATTGTAGCATCTGGCCCGGCTGGCAACAGAGCCACGACAGGCCACTGCCGCAACGACCATCAGCCAGCGCTTATACCTCACTGTATCGCAATGGGTCATTACCCAGCCAACGCGCCAGCAAGGCCGGCACCCGCTCTGGATATTGGCTGATAATCTTCTCGGCGGCCTCAGCAGCCTGCGGAATCAGTGCCTGATCAAGCAGCAGATCTGCGAGACGAAAACGAGCATGTCCGGCCTGTTGCGTTCCGAGCACTTCGCCCGGCCCACGCAATTCCATATCCCGTTGCGCAATCTCAAAGCCATCACGACTCCGCCGAAGCACAGCCAAACGTTCACGGCCCAGTGCCGATAAAGGCGCATGGTAGAGCAGCACACAAACACCCTCAAGACTGCCGCGACCAATGCGACCACGCAATTGATGTAACTGCGACAGCCCCAGGCGCTCGGCATTTTCAATAACCATAATGCTGGCATTGGGGACATCAACACCGACCTCAATTACGGTTGTCGCCACCAGAACATCGATCTCTGCCGCACGAAAATCCTTCATGATACGCGCCTTCTCCTCAGCATCCATACGGCCATGAATCAAGGCCACGCGATAGTCCGGCAATTGTTCCTTCAGCGTCGCTGCCGCCTCCTCAGCAGCCTGGCATTGCAGGCTCTCAGAATTCTCAATCAACGTACAAACCCAGTAGACCTGCCGCCGCTGCTGACAAGCATGACACACCCGTTCAATCACCTGTGCCCGACGCTGATCACTGATGACCACTGTTTCCACCGCCTGCCTGCCTGGCGGCAACTCATCAATCAGCGAACAATCAAGCGCAGCATAGGCTGTCATCACCAGGGTGCGCGGAATCGGTGTCGCTGTCATCAACAGACAATGCGGACTCAAACCTCCATGGCGGCCTTTCTCCAGCAATGCCAAACGCTGATTAACACCAAAACGATGCTGTTCATCAATGATCACCAGGCCCAGCCGGGCAAACTGGCAACTGCCCTGAAAAAGGGCATGGGTACCGACCACAACCCGCCCTTCTCCACGGGCAATCAGTTCTTCGGACTGGCGTCGCTGGGCCGCTGTCATGCGCCCGGAAAGCGCTTCGACACGGATATCAAGCGCGGATAACCACTGCCTGAAGCTGGCCAGATGCTGCTCAGCCAGCAGTTCTGTCGGCGCCATAATGGCTACCTGATAGCCGGCAGACACAGCCTGTACCACGGCTGCCGCCGCCACCAGAGTCTTGCCACAACCGACATCCCCCTGAACCAGCCGTTGCATCGGTTGCTGACGGCGCAAATCAGCGCCAATTTCGGTGATTACCCGCGCCTGGGCGGCGGTTAATGCAAAGGGAAGACGGGCCAGTAAACGCTGCCAGAGAACATCATCCGCAGACAGGCTCGGTGCGCGCCAACTGGCCACACGCTGACGCAACTGACAGTGACCAAGCTGATGAGCAATTAATTCTTCGAAGATCAAACGCCGGCGAGCAGGAAAATTACTCGCCAGGAGTGCTGCCACAGACTGATCGGCGACGGGCATATGAATATCACGCAGAGCTGATTGCAAATCCGGCAGATCACCCTCTGGCCAGGGCAACCCTGGCGGCAATAATTCGACTAACGCCGGATCTTCCTCTTCCATGGCCGCCAGCGCCTGTTCCAGTAACCGCCGCAACACCTTCTGCCCAAGGCCGTTGACCGTCGGGTAGATAGCTGCCAAACCGGTCTCCAGCACCGGGGGTGACCCGGGCGCATAGAGCTGATACTCCGGGTGGACCATTTCTGCGCCCTGGGCCGTCATGCGTACCTCACCAAAGCACTGCATCATCTGCCCCGCTTCCAGCCGTGCCAGCGAAGGGGAAAAATGAAAAAAGCGTAATGCC
>JALWQD010000306.1 GCA_026994735.1 Gammaproteobacteria bacterium
GGAGCAGGATATTGGCCTGGAAATACATGGCCGCATAGACCGTATTGACAAATCCCCGTCATCGGGCAATTTCGCCATTATTGACTACAAGACAGGAGCCTGTGCAAAGCGCGAGCAAACATTAGCGGGGGAAGCGGTTCAGTTACCTTTTTACTGTCTGCTTCTTGACGAGCCTGTTGCTGAAGCCATTTACTTGAATTTGGCAAAAGATAGCGTGAAGGTCCCTTACGTCCTCGACAGTGATGAACTGAAAGCGCTAACAAAGGCCAATCATCAACGGCTGCGGGAACTGCAGCAGCAACTCGCTGACGGCCAGGCGATGCCCGCATGGGGTGATGAAAGCAGTTGCCGCTATTGCACTATGAGTGGCCTCTGCCGCAAACAAACCTGGGAAGGATTGCCAGAATGACCGCAACCCTGCGTGACATTACCGCCCAGGCGACAGACCCGGAAAGAAATATTTGCGTCATGGCCTCTGCCGGCACAGGCAAGACCTGGCTGCTGGTAACACGACTGCTGCGCTTGCTGCTCTCCGGCGTAACACCATCCTCGATCCTGGCTATCACCTTTACTCGCAAGGCCGCAGAAGAAATGCACAGCCGCCTCAACGAACGCCTTGCCGGCTTGCTGACGCTCAACGAGAATGAATTACACGCCGAACTTGCAGCCATTGGCATCACAGCCAATGAAGAACGCTGTCATTTCGCCCGCCAGCTCTATGAACAACTGCTGCAGCAACCGCAGCCGGTTAAAATCATGACCTTTCATGCCTTTTGCCAGGAACTGCTGCACCGCTTCCCACTCGAAGCCGGCATTGCCGCAGACTTCGAACTCCTGACGGAAGAAAGGTTGCTGCAGCAGGAGGCTATTGATGCCTTGCTTGACAAGCTCAGCTGCCAACCCGCAAGCCCTTTAAGCGATGATTTTTTGCATCTGCTGAACTACTGTGGCAGCCAGGATAATGTCATCGCCGCCATGAGCAGTTTTCTGCATCATCGTGGAGACTGGTGGGCATTAACAGCGACCACAGACCAGCCACTTGCTGACGCCATTAGTCAACTGCGTCAGCGCCTCTGCCTGACAACACTTGATGATCCGCTCGATAAACTTGATCATTGGCTACCCGATATACTACTGGCAGAATACGTCCACCTCCTTGCCCTGCATAAAACCGCCAGCAATGACAAAACACTGGCCCAGCTTGCCTGTGCCCGCGATCCAGAACGGCAACCACAACAGCGCTACCATCACCTGCAACAAGCATTGTTGACAAAAAATGGCAGCCCGCGCCAACAAAAGCCTGACAACAAGACACGCATCAAGGCCATGGGAAATAGTGGCAACAAGCGTTTTCTCAGCCTGCACGAGCAACTCTGTACCCAGCTCATGTCCTTGCGCGATGCTTGTCAAAGCCGGGACAGTTACCTTGCAAGCGTTTCCTGGTACCGCCTGGGCAGCGCTCTGGTCGATACCTATCAGACCATAAAACAGCAGCGCCGCTTGCTCGATTTTAGCGACCTTGAATGGCAGACCTACCGCTTGCTCAATGACCCCGCACACAGCCACTGGGTCCAGTACAAACTCGACCAACGCATCAACCATTTGCTTATAGATGAATTCCAGGACACGAATCCAACACAATGGCATATGATCTTGCCCATGCTGGAAGAACTGGCCGCAGGAAGCGCTGAGCGCAACCGCAGCGTCTTCCTCGTTGGTGACAGCAAGCAATCCATATACCGTTTTCGACGCGCAAACCCGGCCCTTTTCGAAACCGCAGCCACCTGGCTTGAAAGTCACTTGCAAGGAACCCGTTTACCTCTTGTCCGCTCCTGGCGTTCAGCACCGGCAATCATCGACTTCGTCAATTGCATTTTTGCAGACGAGGAAATGGACGCAATGCTCAGCGATTTCTCGCCTCATGGCACACACCTCGAAGGACTTTTTGGCCAGGTCGTCATGCTGCCTCTCATTGAAGGCCAGACAACACAGCAACAGGATGATGACTCGCCGTTACCTTCCGGCACCCTGCGCAACCCGTTATTGACAGCGCGAGTGGAAAACCTCGATGATCGCCACCTCCGCGAAGGCGAACAAATTGCTGATCATATCGCCTCTCTCATTGCCCAGGGGCAACCTGTCTCTGATACTGACACTGTCCGCCCGATACGTTATTCCGACATCATCATCCTGGCCAGTCGGCGCACACACATACACCATATCGAGAGAGCACTGCTGCAACGCGGCATCCCTTTCAGCGGTGGCAGCAAGCGGACACTGCTCGACCACCTGGAGGCCCAGGACATACTCGCCTTACTCGAAACACTCAGTACTCCCAGTGACAACCTTGCATTGGCCCAGGTACTGCGGTCGCCGATTTTTTCCTGCGATGATGCTGCCTTAGCCGAGCTGGCATTACTCGCTCGCAATAGCGCAAGTAATTGGTACCAGGTACTCAGCGGCAACAAACTCTCATCGCCATCCTTGATGAATGCAGCCCGGATACTGCCACGATGGCGACAATGGTCACGTCAATTACCTACGCATGACCTGCTCGACCGGATCATCTTCCAGGGTCAATTACAACAACGCTACCAGCAGGCATTCCCCACCCATTTGCAACAACGTGTTAGCAATACCCTCACACGTCTCATCGAATTAGCACTGGAAATTGACAGTGGCCGCTACCCGAGCCTGGAAGAGTTTGTTGCCAGATTGCGCCTTCTCCATGTCCATCAGGAAGACAGCCTGAGTGAACCGAAGGCAGAAAACGCCAGCGAAAATGTGCGCATCATGACCATTCATGGCGCCAAAGGACTCGAGGCTGCTGCCATCTATTTAACTGACTGCGCCAACTCAGCAAGCGCCCACACATCACATGAGGCATTGATCGACTGGCCTGCCAGCGCCTCCTGCCCGGATACTTTTTTACTCGTCGGCAGGAACGATCAACATGACCCCGTCACACGGCAAGCATTGCTCAAGAAAAAAACCGAAGAGGAACAGGAAAATGCCCGTTTACTCTATGTTGCCCTTACCCGCGCCCGCCAGTATCTCTATATCAGTGGCTGCCGTTCCGTAAAGGATCGAAAAGGGGAAATGGGCTGGTACGGCAAGATCTGCCGCGCGCTCAGCAACAATACATTGCAAACGACGGACAGCACGAGTATCGAAATCAGTCAGCAGGGATTTACCTTCGCAGGACTTATACCGGTATCCCGGCCTTTGCTTGACGATGTCACCGCTGAACCAACGCGAGCAAAACAAGCCCTCTTGCCAACAGCTGAGCACGCGCTACTGTATCCGGATAATTGCGAAATCGACAGTACTGAAACCGTCAAGAAAAGCAGCCAGGAAGATAGCAATGCCCTTCTTCGTGGCCAGGCAATCCATCGTCTGCTTGACTGGCTAAGCAGGGATAATGGTGCCCCGCAACAGGCACAATGCCATCAACAACTTGCGCGTGAACTCCAGCTCGACAACGATGACCCGCGTTTAACGGCCTGGCAAGAAGAAGCCGGCAACGTTATCTGCTCCCC
>JALWQD010000307.1 GCA_026994735.1 Gammaproteobacteria bacterium
CGCCCATTAAATTGACTTCGGCATGGTGGAAGTCCATTTCGCCAACGGCCTGATTCTGTTTCTCCAGAGCCTCAACATCCTCGGCACCACTGACTTCAACGCGACTAATAACGCTGACAACATCCTGCTTGATTTGCTCCAGCATCTGCGCAAACATTTCAAAAGCTTCGCGCTTGTACTCCTGCTTCGGATTCTTCTGCGCATAACCACGCAGATGAATCCCCTGGCGCAAGTGATCCATCGCCGCCAGATGATCCTTCCAGCTACTATCGAGTACTTGCAACATCACTGCCCGTTCGAACTCACGCATGGTCGAGACACCGACCAGGGCTTCTTTCTCGAAATAGGTCTTTTCAATCTCCTCCAGAATACGCTGCCGCAACGTCTCTTCATGGAGACTGCTGTCTTCGTCGAGCCATTGCGCCAACGGTAATTTAATCGCGTATTCATTCTCCAGCGCCTTCTCGAGCCCAGGAACATCCCACATCTCGTCAAGACTCTGAGGCGGTATATAACCGCTGATCAAGGCATCAATGACATCGCTGCGAATCTCTTGGATCGTTTCGGAAACATCTTCTTCTGCCAGCAGCTCACGCCGCTGTTCATAAATGACTCGCCGTTGATCGTTGGCGACATCATCATATTCCAGCAACTGTTTGCGAATATCGAAGTTATGCCCCTCGACCTTGCGCTGAGCATTTTCAATCGAACGTGTTACCCAGGGATGCTCGATTGCCTCGCCATTCTGCATACCCAGCTTTTGCATCAGGGCGGCAACGCGCTCAGAGGCGAAGATACGCATCAGATTGTCTTCCAGCGAGAGATAGAAGCGGCTTGAACCGGGATCACCCTGTCGCCCTGAACGGCCGCGTAACTGGTTGTCAATGCGGCGCGACTCATGACGTTCCGTACCAATGATATGCAAGCCACCATTAGCGAGAACCGTCTCATGGCGCTCCTGCCATTGTTGACGGACAGCCTCTTTTTGATCGTCACCAGCATTGCCAGACAAACCCTCGAGGGCCTTTTCAAGAGAGCCTCCAAGAACGATATCGGTTCCCCGGCCAGCCATATTGGTCGCTATCGTAACGGCCCCCGGATGACCGGCAAAGGCAACAATCTCAGCCTCACGCTCATGCTGCTTGGCATTCAGCACTTCATGAGGGATAGCGGCCTTCTTCAGAGCCTTGGCGATCAGTTCTGAATTTTCGATCGAAGTTGTACCGACCAGCACCGGTTGTCGGCGTTCATGGCAATCACGAATATCCTCAACAATTGCGGCAAATTTTTCTTCCGTTGTCAGATAAACAAGATCCCCCATATCCTTCCGCTGAGTCTCTTTGTTGGGTGGAATAACAACAACTTCCAGACCATAAATCTGCTGAAATTCAAAGGCCTCTGTATCCGCAGTACCGGTCATTCCCGAGAGCGTCTCATAGAGACGGAAAAAATTCTGAAAGGTAATCGATGCCAGCGTCTGGTTCTCATTTTGAACCTTGACCCGCTCTTTCGCCTCAACAGCCTGATGCAGTCCTTCAGACCAGCGGCGCCCGGGCATCGTTCGGCCAGTAAATTCATCGACGATAACAATTTCGCCATCCTGAACAATATAGTCAACATCGCGCTGAAACAAATGATGCGCACGCAGAGCGGCATTGAGGTGATGCAGCAGAATAATATTCGCGGCACTGTAAAGACTGTCGCCCTCATTAAGAAGACCAATGCCATGCAGCAATTCTTCTGCATGTTGATGCCCATCTTCCGTCAAATAGACCTGTTTGACTTTCTCGTCAACAGAGAAATCGCCCGGCCCATCCTCGCTTTCCTGCTTGTCCAGCTTGGGGATGATGGTTTCAATACGGGCATAGAGTTCAGAATTATCATCTGCCGGCCCCGAAATAATCAATGGCGTTCTCGCTTCATCGATCAGAATGGAGTCAACCTCATCGACGACGGCAAAATAGAGGCCACGCTGAACCAGGTCTTCTTGACGAAAAGCCATATTGTCGCGCAGGTAGTCAAAGCCAAATTCATTATTCGTACCGTAAGTAATATCAGCGGCATAGGCCTGACGTTTTTCAGCGCTATTGAGATCACCATGAATAACGCCCGTCGTCATACCCAGGAAAGCATAAACCTGCCCCATCCACTCGGCATCGCGCTTGGCCAGGTAATCATTAACGGTGACAACATGAGAACCTTTTCCTGCCAGTGCGCGCAAGTAGACCGGCAAGGTAGCGACAAGCGTCTTGCCCTCGCCTGTACGCATCTCGGCAATCTTGCCCTGATGCAAGACCATTCCGCCGATCAGCTGGACATCATAATGGCGCATCCCGAGCACCCGCGAGGCGGCCTCACGAACGACGGCGAAAGCCTCATGGAGAACATCATCAAGCTCAGCACCATCAGCAAGACGCTGCCTAAACTGTTCCGTTTGCCCTTTCAGTTCATCATTTGACATCGACCTGAATTGTTCTTCCAGGGCATTGATCCGGTCAACATCAGACTTCATTTTTTTCAGCAAGCGGTCATTACGGCTGCCAAACATCTTATTCAATAACTTTTTAACCATTATCGCTTCACTTGATTCTTAATATTGAGTTGAAAAGAGAGAGGGCAAGAAGGATTACTTGGCCCGCACAAAAGGTGCGGGATCGATCTGCAAACCGTTACGCAAAACCTCAAAATGGACATGAGGCCCTGTTGACCGCCCGGAAGAACCCATTCGCGCCAACTGCTGTCCACGGTGAACGACATCGCCAGGACGAACGAGATTCTCGCTGTTATGTGCATAACGGGTAACATAACCCTTGCCATGGTTGATCTCAACCATATTGCCATAGCCATAACGCTTGCCGGACCAGGTCACGACGCCATCAGCAACGGCAAGCACCTCGGAGCCCATCTTGCCGGCCAGGTCGAGCCCTTTATGCATCATTTTTCGCCCGGAAAAAGGGTCCGTACGCAGACCAAAATAGGAAGAAATCCAGCCTTTTCGTATCGGTCGCCCGCGCGGTGCAACCTGGGCATCCAGTTGACGGTTCATATAGAGTGCTTCAAGAACGGCAAATTTTTGCTCACGATCGGTGATAGCGACGGTCAGTTGATCAAGATCGCTGTTCAAATCAAGGGAGCTTACCTCCTCGGCAACCTCTTCCGGCCCCCCCTGTGGCGGCTTCTGGGAAAAATCGAACTCTTTTTTATCCAGTCCGGCTGTCTCAACAAGACGTTGGCCAAGTGCATTCAACCTGACAATTTGAGCTTGTAACTGACCGAGCCGCAGGGCCAAGGCCGTTGATTCATCTGCGGCCTGTTTCTTGACGGCAGCCAGCTCATGCCGACTCTGCAGCAGTGACCTCTGCAAGGCATCGTCGCTAACAACATTGACCGGTTCAGCATGGAAAAGTAGCCAACCGCTGGTCACAGGTACCAGCAGGAAAACAGTCAACAACAACGCCAATAATGATGGGCCGACGTGTAATACCCGCCCTGAACCACCGCGCCTGGAGAAAAAAAGGATATTCATCTAGGTTG
>JALWQD010000308.1 GCA_026994735.1 Gammaproteobacteria bacterium
CATTCGAAGTAGGTGTTTTTCCAGTTGTCAGGAACAAAGCGGACGCGACCATTCTCGACGGCGGCAATGGCTGGGCCAGCCAGTGGCCCGGCTTTGACAATCCACTGGTCCGTTAGCAGCGGTTCGATGACGGTGCCCGAGCGATCGCCGCGTGGCACCATCAAGCGGTGATCTTCAATACCGGCAAGCAGTCCCTGAGCCTCGAGATCGGCGACGATCTGTTTCCGTGCCGCGAAGCGGTCGAGGCCACGGTAGGGTGCGGGGGCGGCATCGTTGATACAGGCGTCAGTGGTAAAAATATTAATCAGTGGCAGGTCATGGCGCTGCCCCATGGCGTAATCATTGAAATCATGGGCTGGTGTGATTTTGACACAGCCGGTGCCAAATTCCGGGTCGACATAGTCATCGGCGATGATCGGGATCAGGCGATCACTGAAGGGCAGGCGAATCTCCTTGCCGATCAAATCCTGGTAGCGCTCATCCTGGGGATGGACAGCGACGGCGCTATCACCAAGCATTGTTTCCGGGCGGGTTGTCGCAACGACCAGATCGCCGCTACCGTCGGCAAGCGGATAGCGCATATGCCAGAGGTGGCCCTGCTCGTCTTCGGCAATGACCTCAAGATCGGAAACGGCAGTGTGCAGCACAGGGTCCCAGTTAACCAACCGTTTGCCACGGTAGATCAGGCCTTCGTCATAGAGGCGCACAAAGACTTCGCGGACCGCTTCGGAGAGGCCTTCATCCATCGTAAAGCGTTCGCGTGACCAATCGAGCGAAGCACCCATACGACGCAGCTGACGGGTGATATTGTTGCCGGATTCTTCCTTCCACTGCCAGACGCGTTTTGTGAAGGCGGCACGGCCGAGGTCATGACGGCTCTTGCCTTCGGCAGCGAGCTGGCGTTCAACGACCATTTGCGTGGCGATACCGGCGTGGTCACTGCCTGCCTGCCAGAGCGTGTTGTCGCCGATCATGCGATGATAACGGATCAATGCATCCATCAGCGTATCCTGAAAGGCATGTCCCATATGCAAGGTGCCCGTGACATTCGGCGGTGGGATCATGATGCAGTAGGGTTGCCCTTCACCACTGGGGGAAAAATAGCCAGCCTTTTCCCAGGTCTCGTACCAGTGTTGTTCAATACGTTCAGGTTCGTAGGTCTTGTCCATGCTCATGATCTGTCGGGTCTCGCTTGACGGGGAAGAGGGCTGTTTGCCGATGACTGAAGGGCCGACATTATAGCTTGTGAACCTTGATTGGATAACCCTGTTGCTGGTATTGCCGGTAGCGCAGCCTCCCGGCCTGACGTAGCGCCTCATTCTGTTCATCGATGATCTCGGCGACGCGGGCAAAATGACAATGCTCTGGCGGGATATTGCTGGCGAGGGTGAGGAGAATGCTGTTCTGACTGATGTTCTGTCCGAGTTCACAGGTGATACGCACGGGAGCTTGGCAAGGGCTGTCACCCGCAACCTTTTCATGTGCGATAAAACTACCTGGATTGAATGTCCACAGGCGCTCATCAATTTGCTCAGCGTCGGCATCATTGTCGCAAAAGATAGTCAGCGGTAGACCGAGTCCATAGATCTTGGCCGTTAAACGGCAGACCGTGAGCAAGCGTCCGTCTGGCTGGTTTCCCTGAATGAGATAGAAGTCAATCTGTGGCATTGGTCTAGTTGTCGCTGGGAGAGTGTTGAGAGTAAGGGCTAGGCGGGTAACTGTAAACCTTCAGGTTTTCGCTCGTCTGTAAGAATGGGGGATGTACGTGTTTCGATGCCGTATCGGCTTCACTTTCAGCTATAATTGCCAGCTATGGGAAAAGCGCACTCAACATACTGGCCAGCTCCCGCCAAAATTAACCTTTTTTTGCATATTACCGGCCGCCGGGAAGATGGTTATCATCTCTTGCAGACAGCATTTCAGTTCATCGATCTTTGTGATGAGCTGGCTGTTAGCCTGCGCCAGGATCGCCAGTTACATTTGCTGAGCGGTGCCGCCGGTGTTGCCGAAGAGGATGATCTTTGCTGGCGGGCAGCGCAGTTGTTGCAAAGCACCTGCCATGTGCAGCAAGGGGCTGATTTGCGTATTCAAAAGCGCATCCCCATGGGGGCCGGTCTCGGTGGTGGCAGTTCTGACGCGGCCACAACCTTGGTTGCTCTGAATCAGCTCTGGAACTGTGGTCTCGATCGTGATGCATTGTGCCAGTTGGGCTTGCAACTTGGTGCCGATGTGCCCATCTTTATCTATGGACAGGCGGCCTGGGCCGAGGGCATCGGCGAACAATTGCGACCAATTTCGCCGGCGACTCCCTGGTATCTGCTTGTTTGTCCGGATTGCTCCGTGGCCACCACTGAAATTTTTTCGGCACCGGAATTGACACGTGATAGGCAATCGATGACAATGGCCGGCTTCCTGGCCGGGGCGGGCGTGAATGTCTGCGAAGCGGTTGTGCGTCAGCGTTATCCGGCTGTTGATACGGCCCTTTTAATGTTGTCCCGTTGGGGCAAGGCAAGAATGACCGGCACCGGTGCCGCTGTTTTTGTCGCATTGCCCGGTCGTGCAGCGGCAGAGCAGGCACGGAGGCAGTTGCCGGATGATTGGCAAGCGCATATTGTCCGTGGTCTGAATGTCTCGCCATTGATGGTCAGACGGGAGAATTAGGAAAAAGGTTTTATTGGGGTGTCGCCAAGTGGTAAGGCACGGGATTTTGATTCCCGCATACCCAGGTTCGAATCCTGGCACCCCAGCCAATTATGCTCACAACGTCTGTGAATGACAGCGGTTAAATGGTCAGGTGGTTAATTCAATGTCAATAGACCCAATGTATAACAGCAACCGGTACCCTCGTGGCTAGATCGCGTCCTATTGAAAGCAGGGAGCGGCGTCGGCGCCGCGATGACAACGTCGATTTTTCGCGTTCCGAACGCTTTGCCGGTGATGATGGTCATATGATGATTTTTACCGGGAATGCCAATCCGCGTTTGGCCCGGGATGTTGTTGACCGTCTTGATATGGAGATGGGTAAGGCCAATGTCGATCGTTTCAGTGATGGTGAGATCCTCGTTGAAATTCTCGAAAATGTCCGCGGCCGTGATGTTTTTATTATCCAGCCAACCTGTGCCCCGACCAACGATAATTTGATGGAATTACTGGTCATGATTGATGCCTTGCGGCGGGCCTCGGCCTACCGCATTACGGCGGTTATCCCTTATTTTGGCTATGCACGCCAGGATCGACGACCCCGTTCTGCGCGTGTGCCAATCAGCGCCCGTGTCGTTGCCGATATGATTTCCGGAGTTGGTGCCGACCGTGTCCTGACAGTCGATTTGCATGCCGACCAAATTCAGGGGTTTTTCAATATCCCCGTCGATAACGTCTACTCGTCACCGGTATTGCTTAGTGACCTTTGGCGCCGGAGTTATGAGGCATTGATTGTGGTTTCACCGGATGTTGGTGGCGTTGTCCGTGCACGGGCTATTGCAAAACAGCTCGGTCATGCTGATCTGGCAATTGTTGACAAGCG
>JALWQD010000309.1 GCA_026994735.1 Gammaproteobacteria bacterium
ATCGCCGTTTTCATCAACTATATCCATAGCAATGCCGGGTAGGGGGAGGGTGCAAGAGCCGGGTTTGGTTGCTGTTACACCGGGTACGGGGGCGATCATATTGGCGCCGGTTTCGGTCTGCCACCAAGTGTCAACGATGGGGCACTGTTCCTTGCCGATAACCTGTCGGTACCATATCCAGGCTTCCGGGTTGATCGGTTCGCCGACGCTGCCAAGCAGACGAATTCTTGAAAGGTCATATTGTTCGGGATACTGGTCACCCTGTTTCATCAGAGCCCGAATGGCTGTCGGTGCGGTGTAAAAGGTGGTGATCTTATGACGTTCGCAGATGGACCAAAAACGCCCGCTGTCAGGAATGGTGGGTGCTCCTTCATAAATCATTGCAGTACCGCCAGCGGCCAGTGGTCCGTAGGCGACATAGCTGTGACCGGTAATCCAGCCGACATCGGCGGTACACCAATAAACATCATCTTCGCGGAAGTCGAAAACCCAGGCAAGGGTGACGAGGGTGCCGAGCAAGTAGCCGGCAGAACTATGTTGTATGCCTTTTGGTTTGCCTGTTGAGCCGGATGTATAGAGTATGAACAGCGGGTGTTCGGCATCAACCCAGGCCGGTTCGCATTCTGTGGCGGCATTGGCGACGGCATCATGCCACCAGATGTCTCTACCCTCCTTCATCGTCACGTTCTGGCGACTACGCTGGAGGACAATAACGCCCGTGAGCGGGTTGCGGATTTTTTCCAGGGCGTCATCAACGGCATTCTTGAGAGGTATGATTTTGCCGCCACGATGACCACCATCGGCGGTAATCAAGAGTTTGGCGCCAGCATCATCAATGCGGTCTTTCAGTGCTTCGGCTGAGAAACCACCAAAGACCACCGAGTGAATAGCGCCAATCCGCGCACAGGCCTGCATGGCAAAGACGGCCTCGGCAACCATCGGCATATAGATGACGACGCGATCCCCGAGGCCGATACCCATGGCCAGCATAGTATTCGCCAGGCGACAGGTTTCGTCGTGTAATTCCTGATAGCTGATGTGACGAATATCGCCAGGTTCTCCCTCGAAGATCAGCGCTGTTTTATCAGCTTTGTCGCCCAGGTGGCGGTCGATACAATTATATGAAATATTGAGGCGGCCATCATGAAACCAGCGGTAATGGGGGGCATTGCTGGCATCAAGTGTCTCTGTGAAAGGCGTTTGCCAGTCGAGGCGTTGTTGTGCCTGTTCGGCCCAGAAACCTTCAGGATCTTGTTTTCCGTGTTGCTGCAGCGTCTGCAGTTCGGCTTTGCCGATGCGGGATTGCCGGGCAAATGAAGCCGAGGGGGGGAACAGGCGTTCTTCGTTGAGGATGGAGTCGATCTTGCTGTCGCTGGACATCGCGTTACCTCTTAAATTGATGCGGTTATCGGTGATTTGCGACTATTGTAAAGGAAAAAAGCCACCTGGTTTAGGTGGCTTTTTCTTCACCGGACAATGTCCTGCAAGCAAGTTCTATTTGCTGACTTGGCGTTCGCGAATTTCATCCAGTGTTTTGCAATCAAAACAAAGTGTTGCCGTTGGCCGTGCTTCCAGGCGACGGACACCAATATCGATGCCACAAATTTCGCAATAGCCGTAATCATCACTGTCGATATAGGTGAGTGCTTCGTCAATCTTTTTGATCAGCTTGCGTTCACGATCACGGGTGCGTAATTCGAGAGCAAACTCGGATTCCTGGCTGGCTCGGTCATTGGGGTCAGGGAAATTAGCCGCTTCATCCTGCATGTGATGGACGGTTCTTTCAACCTCATCGAGCAGTTCTGTTTTCCAGGCAAGCAGTAACTTGCGGAAATGCTCCTTTTGCTCAGCACTCATATATTCTTCGTTCTTACCTTCCTGGTAAGGGCTGATGCCGCCGTGAAGGGTGCCATTCGGCGTGCTCTTGCTAGCTTTTTTCTTGCTGGCTGCCATGACAGCTTCTCCTTAATGTCTTCGGTAATGGATGTTATCGGCGCAAAAACAGTGCGTCTTTATAGCAGAAAGGTCGAAAGGTTACAACGCATTACGATTGAGAATATCGACTGGCAGATTATTCGTCATCAGCGATACGCAATAACCCTTGTTGTGACGTCCCGGCTATGTCAATGGATCCCTATTAATAAGTAGGACAACAATGGCTATTTAACGTTCCTGAATTTTACTGTTCGGAGACTATTTAAAAATGATCTTTCCAGCGTCGCAGGGCAGCGAAGACTGCTGTTGCATTTTCGGGACGTTGGCCCGTATGACTTGCCACTGCGTTGATGACGCTCTGTTGCCGGCAGCGCAGGAAAGGGTTGCTTTGCCGCTCACTTGCCAGTAGCGATGGCAAACTGGGGAGATTGTTGTTGCGTAAGACACGAACATCCTTAATACGTTGATGAATGAAGTGGTTATCAGGCTCTACCTGCTGCGCAAAAGCGAGGTTGTCGAGGGTGTACTCATGTGCACAGCAAAGTTGGGTGTCGGCAGCGAGTGGTTCAAAGAGCGCCAGACTGGCGTACATCTGTTCCGGGCTTCCTTCTGTCAGTCGTCCGCAGCCAGCGGCGAAGAGGGTATCGCCTGCAAAAAGTGCACCTGAGCCATAGTAGGCAAGATGGTCAAGGGTATGGCCAGGAACCGCGATGACAGTCAATGACAGATCCGGCAAGGGTTTGATGATGTCGCCATGTTTAACGGGATGGCTGATTTGAGGGATCATGCGCGAGGCCGGCCCGAAGACAGGAACCTGTTGCCAGGCCAAGAGTGCATCAATACCATCAATGTGATCCCAGTGATGATGGGTGACAAGAATGCCAGCGAGCTGACAGTTCTCTGCTGCCAGTGCAGTACGGACGATGTCGGCATCGCCGGGATCGACGATCAGTACTTGATGCGGGTTTGCGGCACTGGAAAGCCACCAGATATAATTATCTTTGAAGGCCGCCAAAGGCTTGATGATGGTCTGGTTTGCCCTCTGAGCTTGTGTGTCCATGTCGCTAACACCTGTGCGCGTCTAAAAAGGTTAGTATAGCGCTCTGTTACTGAATGCCAGAAAGGAAAAATGGGTGTCTGTCTCTGTCTTCTATGCTGTTTTTTCTCTCCTGCCTGAGGGGGGGGGATTTACCTGCCCTGATGGTCACTTGTTGTCTTGGACTCAATGACGACAACAACCGATCTTTGGTGTTGGTATGAAACCCGTGCCGGACAGCATTTTCTGGCTGCCGAAAAGGCGCTGCTTGACGGCGCTTTGGCGAATCTTTTTGGTTATCATTTGCTACAGCTGGGTAGCCCCGCAGCGATCGATCTGGTTGCCGTCAGCCGTATTCGCCATCAGATTCGGATGGATGCTTCTCTGCGTCCCCATGGTGGCAATTTACTCGCCGGCCTGCATGCTGAAGCGGAGGCCATTCCCATTCGCACGGACAGTATTGACCTGGTGCTGTTACCGCATACTCTCGATTTGAGTGACGATCCGCATACGGTATT
>JALWQD010000310.1 GCA_026994735.1 Gammaproteobacteria bacterium
CGGTAAGGGGGGGGGGTTGCGTCTGGCGCATCAGCCTGAGCAAATTAATATCGGCGAGTTAGTGCGCAAGACCGAAGGCAATTTTGACCTGCTCGAATGTTTTAATCAGGAAACAAACACCTGCCCCATCACCAATGTCTGCGCGATAAAAGGAGTCATCGGAGAGGCTCGTCAGGCATTTATTACGGTGCTGGATAAATACACACTTGCCGATATGCTGAATAATCGCGAGCAGATTATTCGCTTTCTCAAGATTAGTTGACAGTCATCTCTGTTGCTGCTGCCACACTGGTACTGCCCGCTGGGCATGAGACCTGATAGAATCGCCTACCTTCAGCAGATAACAATGATATTTCAATGACGATACGAACACGATTTGCCCCCAGTCCGACAGGTTACTTGCATATTGGTGGCGCACGCACGGCACTTTTTTCCTGGCTGCATGCACGTCAGCATGGGGGCCACTTTGTGCTGCGTATTGAAGACACGGATATTGAACGGTCGACGCAAGAATCGGTGAATGCCATTCTCGAGGGGATGGCCTGGCTGGGGCTGGATTATGATGAAGGCCCTTTCTCACAGATGGCGCGGATGGATCGTTATCGTGAAGTGATTCAACAGCTGCTCGATGAAGACAAGGCCTATTATTGCTACTGCTCTCGTGAGCGTCTTGATGAGTTACGTATCAAGCAGATGGCGGCGAAGAAAAAGCCCCGTTATGACGGGTTTTGTGAACAGCGCCATGGGGGGGCTCCAGAGGGAGTCGCGCCAGTGATCCGTTTTCGCAATCCCAAGCATGGCAAGGTGATTGTTGAGGATATGATTCGTGGCAAGGTGGTTTTTGACAATACGGAACTCGATGATCTGATCATTGCCCGATCAGATGGAACGCCAACCTATAACCTCTGCGTCGTTATTGACGACCATGATATGGGCGTCAGTCACGTTATACGGGGTGATGATCACCTCAACAATACACCCCGTCAGATTAATATTCTCAGTGCCATGGGAGCACAGCCACCCGTCTATGCACATGTGCCGATGATCCTTGGTGAAGACGGTAAGCGTCTGTCCAAGCGGCATGGCGCTGTCAGTGTTATGCAGTATAAAGAAGAAGGATTTTTGCCGGAAGCACTTCTGAACTATCTGGTCAGACTCGGTTGGTCGCACGGTGATCAGGAGCTCTTCAGCCTGGACGAGATGGTGCGCTTATTCGATGTCGAGGCAGTGAATAATGCCGCTGCTGCCTTTAATCCAGAGAAGTTGTTGTGGTTGAATCAACAATACATCAAGAGCTTGCCGCCAGAGCATATTGCTCGTTATTTGCTTGAACACTTGGGAAAATTGGGTATTGACCCGGCAATACAGGGGCCGGCAGTGAGCGATATCGTCGTCGCTCTCCGGGAACGTGCCAGTACCTTGGTCGAAATGGCCGCAAGCAGTGTTTATTTTTATCGTGATTTTGATGAATATGAAGAGAAGGCAGCGCGGAAAAACCTGCGCCCTGTCTCTGTCACACCGCTGCTAGCTATACGCCAGGCTCTGGCAGAACTCAATGATTGGTCAGCACCCGCTTTGCATCAAGTCGTTGCCGATGTGGCCGAAGCACTGGCGCTGAAAATGGGCAAGATTGCTCAGCCATTGCGGGTGGCGATTAGTGGCCGTGCGGCAACGCCTGGTATTGATGTGACCTTAGAATTGATAGGCCGCGAAGCTGTGTTGAGACGCATTGATCGCGCGCTTGACTATATTCGCCAGCGCAGCGAGGACGGGGAATAGTCATGGCTGAACAACAGGGCGCACCAAAAAGCGATCATTTTATAGCCAAGATCATTCGTGAAGAGATCGCAGAAGGTCGTTTGCTGACAGGGCCGGTAACGCGTTTTCCGCCTGAGCCAAATGGTTATCTGCATATTGGCCATGCGAAGTCGATTTGCCTCAATTTTGATATTGCCAAAACCTTTGGTGGTCATTGCAATCTGCGTTTTGATGATACCAACCCATCAAAGGAGAGCGAGGAGTTTGTCAGTGCTATTGAAGCGGATGTTCGCTGGCTGGGCTTTGATTGGGGGCCAGAAACATTTTTTGCTTCTGATTATTTCGAACAGCTCTATGAACTTGCCTGTGAGTTGATCCGTAATGGTGATGCCTATGTCTGTGATTTGACAGCTGATCAGGTGCGTGACTATCGCGGAACGCTGACCGAGGCGGGGCGCGAGAGCCCGTTCAGAAATCGTACCGTCGATGAGAATCTTGATCTCTTTGCGCGCATGCGGGCGGGCGAATTCGCTGATGGCAGTTGTGTTTTACGTGGCCGTATTGATATGGCGGCGGCCAATATGAATCTGCGCGATCCGGCACTGTATCGGATACGCCACTGTGCCCAGCATCACCAGACGGGTGAACAGTGGTGCATCTACCCGATGTATGACTTTACCCATCCGATTAGTGATGCCCTGGAAGGTATTACGCATTCGCTGTGTACACTCGAATTTGAGGATCACCGTCCGCTTTATAATTGGGTTCTCGATCATGTCAGTGTTCCTTGTCATCCCCGGCAGATTGAGTTTTCACGTCTCAACCTTGAATACACGGTGATGAGCAAGCGCAAGCTGACGGAATTGGTGACGCAAGGACATGTCGATAGCTGGGATGATCCGCGTATGCCAACCTTGGCCGGTTTACGTCGTCGCGGTTACAGCGCCGCTTCGATTCGTGAATTCTGCCGCCGCATCGGTGTGACCCGCGCTGATAATTCTGTCGAAATGGGTGTGCTTGAGGATTGTATTCGTCAGGATCTGAATGTCGGCGCGGCACGGCGCATGGCCGTCTTGCGACCACTGAAGGTGACGCTGGAGAATTATCCCGAAGACGAGACCGAGTGGTTGACCGTGCCTGAACATCCGCAAGATCCGGGCATGGGCAGCCGGCAGATTCCTTTCAGTCGTGTGCTCTATATTGAGCAGGAGGATTTTCGCGAACAGGCACCGAGGAAATACAAACGTCTGGTTAGCGGTGGCGAGGTGCGTTTGCGCTATGGCTATGTTATACGCTGCGATGAAATTGTGCGCGATGCAACCGGCGAAATCTGTGAATTGATTTGTCATTATGATGTCGCGACGCTGGGCGCTGACCCGGAAGGGCGCAAGGTACGTGGTGTGGTGCATTGGGTTTCCGCCGAACATGCTGTTGCGGCGACAGTGCAGCTCTATGATCGTCTCTTTACTGTGGCGATGCCGGAAGCGGGGGGTGATTATCTTTCTACCCTGAACCCGCAATCGCTGGATAGTCTGAACGGTTGTTTTCTTGAGCCATCTCTTGCCGAGGCCTTGCCTGGGCAGGCATATCAGTTTGAGCGTACGGGCTATTTTTGTCGTGATAGCAAACAAGGCGAGAACGATGTGCCCGTTTTTAATCGTATTGTTACCCTCCGTGATAGTTGGGCAAAGATTGTTCGGAAGGGTTAGAAGC
>JALWQD010000311.1 GCA_026994735.1 Gammaproteobacteria bacterium
GTCCAGCAAGACCTGGAAAGCCTTTTCATCCTTCATGCGACTGCTAACCATAAAAACACGGGTCATGGCCAGGCGATTATCCGGTTGGCGTGTTGCCAAGCCCTGATACTTCTTCAAGGCTGTTTGCAGGTCCCCCGTTTTCATCGCCAGATCACCTTCAAGAATCTCTGCCAACTCACGTCCCTGTGACTGACTCCTGATCTCAGAAATCACCTTTTTCGCAGCGCCAGACTTACCCTCCTGAATATCAAGACGTGCCAGTAGTTCCCGCGCAATAAGCAAGTCTGGCCTGATCTTAAGCGCCTGCTGCAAGGCCCGGCGGGCCTCAATATACTGGCGCGTCAAAACATAGGCACGCGCAAGATTAAAAAAGTGGCGGTCATTGTTCGCCTGTTGACGCGCCAATTTCTGAAAAATCCGCACCGCATCACGAGCGCTCCCGGATGCTAGGGCAACCTCACCTTTCAGGGTCAGCGCGCCCGCGTGCCCGGGAACAATTTTCAAGGCCTCATCAACCATCGAACTGGCTTTGTCATAGGCCTTCAAACCAAGGTAGTAACTGGCCAGAATCAAACGGGGAGGCAGTGCTTCAGGATGCCCTGAGCGAGCGGTCTCCAGCCATTTAACGATATGTTCCTCGTCACCACGTTGGGCGGCAATCTGGGCTTCTCCAAGTAAAGCAGCCAAATTATTGCCATCGATGGCCAGCACAGCGTCATAGCGCTTAGCCGCCTCACTCAGGTTTCCCTGCTGTTGCTCCAGACGGGCCAAATCGAGCAAGGCCGGTAGATTATCGGGTTCCTCAATGAGCGCATCTTTAAAGGACTTGGTCGCCTCTGCCAAACGTCCCTGCGCCCAGGAGACAAGCCCCGAAAGACTGTGCGCCAATGCCGGCCGCTGTCCAGCTGCTTTTAATTTGGCAATCACGGCGCGCGCCTGGGGAAATTCCTTGTCACGCAGGTGGGCCATAATAAGCAGCGCCTGTGCACGTACCTGCTGGTCATCGCTGTCAATCACGCGGTCAAGCTCATTGATAGCTGTTTGCGTGTCTCCCAATGATAGATAAGCCATTCCCAGCTCGGTACGCATAGCGGCATTATCAGGATCGGTCAGCAAGGCCTTCTTGAGGTATTCGACACCCTTGTCAAGATCACCATTATGCAACGCCGCACTGCCGGCAAGTGCCAGAACCTGTGGGTCCTGGTCGCCCTCTGAAAGCAAAGGGTCAAGGGTATCGAAGGCTAGGCCAGGTGTTTGCAGACGCAAGCGTGTCGCTGCCAGCAACTTGCGTGCCTGAACATCGTCTGGCGAAGCAACGAGGTATTTTTGCAAATAATTCTCAGCCTGGGCCAGATCCCCCTGAGAATAGTAGATAGAACCAAGAAGGAGGTTACTCGGCGCATGGCTGGGTTGAACACGGACGACCTGCAACAAATGATCTCTGGCCATACTCTGGTCACCCGCTTTGTATGCAATCCTGGCACGCCAGTAATGCGGCATGGGATGGCTGGGCAATTGCCCGAGTAAAGCATCAACATGAACCAAGGCATCGTCGTCGCGGCCAAGGGAAAGCAAAGCCGAAACGATACCGAAACGGGATTGAAATGAACGCAATGTGTTTGCGTCCTTGCCATCCCCCCAAGCCTTTTGAAAAGCCTTTAGAGCCTTTTCAAAGTCTTTTTCATAGAGCGCCAGATTACCCTCTAATAGCCAACCATCAATATTACCCCGGTCTTTTGCCAGTACAGCGGCGACCAGCGTCTTGGCACCCTCAAGGTCGCCCCGCGATGCGCGGATACGAGCCAGCCCAAGTGCCGCCTCTGCATTGCCGGGCGTAGCGGCCAAAACGGCTTCAAAAAGATCACTGGCCTGATCAAGCTTATTCAGGCCAGCCAAGGCAATCGCATGCAAGGTATTCGCCTCTTGCTGCAGAGACGTCTCACCGACATCAAGCCGTGAAAGTAACTGCTCCGCCTTGCTATATTCGCCCTGCATCAATAATGCGCGGCCAATATTGATTTGCAGTGAAACATCGCTGGGTCGCCCCTCAGTGGCGCGCCGAAATTCCTTTTCTGCGCTCGCACCATTACCAACTTTGAGATAAATCTCGGCAAGTGTCCGACGCAGATCACTATTCCCGGGATCATCCTGAAGAACATTCTTGTATTCAATGACGGCAGCATTGAACTTGCCTTGGGCAACATAATCCTGGGCTTTTTTCAAGTGGTCACCGCCAAGTAAATCACAGGCAAGCAATGAAAAACTGACAAGAAAAAGGGTTAGTAAAGCCCTGACTGATTTTGAATTCATCCGTTTCAACCTCATAATCACCGCCCATCAATGGCATTAAGCCACTGCCGCAGCTGTGGATATGCCATTCCGAGAAAAGTATCAATCTGCTGTCTGGCCACAGCCCGATCAGTAAAATCAATAGCGACAGCAAGCAATGCCGTTCCGGTTTCTCCCTGTAATAACCGTTTCAACTCAAGCAACTTGGTCTGCACACGAGAATCCACAACCTGGCCATCAACATCATACCAGTATGTGATCAGCCTGTTGCGATAACCTGCTTGCAACGTCACTTCATAAACTGAACGTCCATCACCCTCGGAGAAAGGGATTAAACGATGCTGGCTACTGACAAGGCGCCAACGTTTCCTATTATAGGGTGAATTCAAAGCATAGACGATCTCACTGCCCTGCTGCTGTCCCGTATAATAGACAACCAACAGGTTCAACTCCTTGTCTGCATGATCGTAACGGGCAAGCCACTCATGACTGGCGCCATGAAATTCCGGCTGCCATTGGGGCTTAGCGCTTGCTTTCTGCCATACTCCCAACCGGTCAGGCAGTAATGACCAAACGACAGGATCAGGTGCCCGTTCCGTTGTCCTTGAATACTGACTCACCAGCAATGGCCCCAGCAACAGTGCAAGCGGCATCAGTAGCATTAGCAGCCAGGGTATCTGTGCCGCTTTCTGCTCTTTTCCGTTGCCTACCAAGACAGCCGCGTGATGAATAACCGTGCCAGGCGTCTGCGTCTGCTTATCAGGCCAACGCCCACCAAACCAGAAAACGGGAAACATAAATCCGGCAAACATCAGCCAGCCCATCGTTGCATGATCGGCAACCAGTGGGGATTGCATCTCGCTTAAATGACCCGCAACCATGACCACGACAACCCGTAACCAGTTGGCGACAATCGCAACGACAACAACGAGAAGAACAAACTTCAGCTGCTGGCGAAAACCGCTTAGGTGCTGCCAGGCAAAAAACACACCCATACTGATTGCTGCCATCAAATAACGTAAACCGGCACAGTATTCAGCAATTTCGAAGCGTCCAGAGGGTATCGAGATGTAATGCCCTTGACGAAATGCCGGCACCCCCAGACCTTGAAGCAGAGCAAAACTCATCTTCGCCGTCATCGCTTGCAGGGAGGGCATAAGGTAATACCACACAGGAA
>JALWQD010000312.1 GCA_026994735.1 Gammaproteobacteria bacterium
TTGACCTGGCTTGTTGGCGCCGTTATAAATATCGACAGCCAGTGCATATTCCGGCAAATCGGCATCATATAAACGAAAACAGCTTATCTGCTCGCGCTGGCACCACCTGGCCAGATGCTTGCTGTTCTTTTTCAGACGGTTGGCGAACATCTGTGCGCTTTCACTACGAACCTTGTTTGTCAAAGCCTTGGCCTCTTGGATATAGAGCTATCGCCCTTCGCCAGGGGAGATTATGCCTTACAGAAGATCTGAGCAATGCTTGTGTTCGTATCCGAGCGTTAAAAAGCCTGGCTGCTGGAGGCTGCTTCTTCACAACCATCCTCAATGACAGGCGTTTCGTGCTTTCAAGCTGACTATTTCAGGTTACCATTTAGCTCATCGAGAATTTGCCAGTGTCCCTTAATATTGACAATGGAGAGAGAAAATACAGCTATTGAGGAGGAAAAGTCTCGGCTATCTGAAGCATTCAAAATGGCCAGACTTGAAATTCCTACTGAATAGGTGTGAGATAGGGCATGTCATCCATGCGGCCATGCAGTCGCTTGCTGACAACGGCAACGATCTTGCAAACAGATTTACCAAGGAGGTCCATCATGACACGCATCCAGCAATTGCTTCCTATCCTGATGATCATGCTTGGCTTGACTACCCTGGTTATGAACAGCGCCCTGGCTGCAGATGGCAACGTCGCGCGAATGGCGAGTATTTTGAGTCATCTCAATCATTATCCATCAAGCGATGAGAAAGCAGCGCTTGCCAAAATGGCTGCCGACAAGGGCCATCCTGATGCTGTCCGCTCGATTGCCCGGGCGATGATGAACCTGCGCCATCAGGTTTCGGCTGGTGACCGCAAGCGTCTGGATAGTATTGCCCAGAACCCGTCTCAACCCCAGGATATCCGTCTGCTCGCCGCCATCCTTGCCAAGCTGAATCACAAGCCGGATCGCAAGGATCTGTCTATCCTGCGCCAAATCGCTCATTAAGGACGGTCAGGCGTGAGGGGTTCATTGACCGCATTTTTTATTGATGCTGGTTTAATCAAAAAAATAAATCCGTTACTTTTTTGAAGGTGGTGGAAAATGTGTGTGCCATCGCCTGTCGTCGATACAGGCATCATAGAAGATATATTCCTGTTTGATCAATTCCGCGATGAGTGCCGCAACAGGTTGCCCGTGTTGACGCCATCTCATCACCTTAGCCCCAGCAATATTTCTGGCAGTGTATTGATTGTTGGGGCTCTGAAAAATGCCGCATCTACGGATGACTTGCTTTCCTCAACGGGCAATAAAAGCAGGATTTTACCCTTCAGCTCATTTCCGTGGCGGGTTTCCCACATCGTCTGGAATTGCTGCCTGCTGAAACGTCGATTACCCCAGGACGGGTCGCCCAGCCATACCCCGCCTTGCCGTGAAATACCGCGAATCACCGAAAAGTGCGCATCGCCCCGGTATTCCAGGTAGGCAATGGCCGGCAGTTTGAGCCTTTGAAGTTGTTCGAAATTCAGCGCCAGACCGATACCTTTCAAACCGTACGGTTTGACCACGCCTGCTAGGTCATGGAAAGAGGCCGCCACATCCTTGTCCATCGCCTTCAGTATGGCCTGTTCCGTGACCTCGGGTTTTCGGTAGTATTCACTCAATATGGTCGCCACCGAGTCCGCGCCGCAGGAATAGTCCAGATCCTGCTTCACTACTGCTTGTCAGGCAAGGTCTTCCATGTCTTGACGGGTAGCTGGCCATGCAGGGTCGATGTGCCCAGATAGGCGGTTCCAGCATAAGTGGTTCCGGAGTAGACGGGAAAGGCCATTAGGCGGAGAAGGCAGTAGGCAGGCCTATGCACCATGATCCCTGATAATCTTTTGTTTGATCTGCTGGCTGATTTCCTCTGTTGCGCTACCGAACACGGCCAGTGTAGATGCCTTCATAATATCCTTAGACCATTGGCCGATAGGGCTACGGTAGAGTTCCAGATAGTCATTCAAGTCTGCGTCAGAGGCCATCCGGTAGGTCCAGGCCAACTGCACAAGCATTTGCTGGCGTATCGGATACAAGCCCTGTTCCCGCATCTGTCGGCTGATCTCTTCCATTTGGGATGCAGGCATCTGTTGTGGCTCGGGTAGAACGGTATTGATCGCCTGTATGAATGACTGAAATGATTGAACCTGAAGGTCAAGCATGGTCTCCGACATGATCATGGCGTTATCGATATTACGGAGAACCGTCAGACGCTCATTCGCTACGCTGGACATGAAGGTATTTGCCTGTTGCATGAACTGTATCATGTCATCAGGGTCCGTCGTGGCCTGTTCCAGTGCCGTCATCCTTTTAACCAGAGGGCGCTGCAGCAGGGCCAGCAATTCGGAAAAGTGATGGGGTTCATAGTGCGCCGTCAGATAGCTCTTCATGGCTGCACGCATCTTCTCCGGCGAGAAGGCCGCAGTCATGACGCGGGAAAAGGATTCAAGCTCTCTGGCCGACAAGGGCGGTGGCTGCTGCTGGAGCATGGTCTGCATCATCGCCGGCATCTGATCGAAGGTATGAATCGCGCCTGACAGCTCCATGATCTGCGCAATCTGTTTATCGCGCTTGTCAAGATCCGTCGCCATCGTGGAAACGCTCATGAGCATGAGGAGCAGGATGACGGTTAGTCTTGATACCTTGTGGCTATGTCGGGTCATGTGTCCATTCCTTTGTTGTTAGCGGATACATCCGTATTTTTCCGGTAGTGTTGCCTGTAAGCAATCGCGAATCACAGTCCCATTACCAGGGAAAACGCCCGTTTCACCCTGCGCTTATAGGCACTACGATATGCCATAGCTGAACCGCCATCATTATCCGAGACATTGGCGTGGGGCCCCTTCCCTAGAGAAAATCACTTAAGGAAGCTCTGATTAATTCTGGGGCGAGCAGATTGTGGTGAACAATCGCTTGGATCAAGGCGCAAACCGCACGTAATAGCACGCTATTGCGAAGGTTTGCAACGTAGAAATGAGCGATTTTGCGCCGCAAGATGCCGGGTCACGAATTGATCAGAGCTTCCATAACACGGAATACAGGATAACGGATGATATTAATGCGCCGTAGCCAACGTTTTCAAAGTACAAATGATTGATGTCACGAACCCTATCAGATAGCGAATAATGACTAATAGTAAAAATAATAAGTTCAATAGAACCAACAAGAATTAGCATGATTCCAGCCCCAGCCAATATCCCTTGATCCTTATGAAGGAAAATCTTTATATCGCTTTTTATGGGAGAAAAAAATAGACCAGAAAAAAACAAAAAGGATCCGCTGGCAATGAATAAAAACCCATATTGATATATGCGTAATTTGCCAATCCAGTTAATGGTCATTTTTTATAAAATCGGGATGCGGGTGCAATCATATTTTCCCCGCATACATGAGAGAGTTAGAACCGAGGGTGTTCAAAACTCTGTGTCAGTCAACGATCACAGAGCAATATG
>JALWQD010000313.1 GCA_026994735.1 Gammaproteobacteria bacterium
GTTCTTTTCCGGAAAGAGAGCATTTTCAATCATCGCTTACCTCCTGAAATTACCGCATTGCGCTAAGATAACATGCTCTCACTGACAGAGCTGCGCCAATCTCAGTCAGCGATTACCGGCAAGCGCGCCTGCAGGGAAGGCGGCAAAAGGCCGACCAGGCGGCGGCGCGTCTTATGCCAGAAAGCGGACAATAGCAGCAGTGAAAAACCGATCAGTATGCCGACAAAGGCAAAACTGTCGCCGGCCATGCCATAGGTCTCGAAAAATTTCGTCAAGGCATAGAGGACATAGACCAGTGACGAGACCATGAACGCCCGTCGATCAATCGCCACCGAAATCATTGTCAGGACAAGATACAACAAAACGATGATGCCAATACTTGACAGACTTTCCTGTCCATTCATCACCCCGAGAGCGGAAAAAACGGGATGGACAATCAAGGGCGCGGCGGCAAGATGTAACCAGAAGGCAACATCCGAGCGACCGGTGAGGCGCTGGCGGTCAGCGGTATCCCAATACATGGCAACGCCAAACGTCAGCACCCCCGCAATAAATAGAATGGACGAAAAATAGTCATGCAATACCGCCACTTTGCTCAGTAACAAGGTGGCGATAAAAGCCAACAACGCCAGCACGCCGGCAGCTACCGTTATCGGCACTTTAAAACGTCGCCAGTGTCCCCAGGCAGCCACTGCCGCGACGGCTGAGGCGACCATCAATGATGATGGGGTGGAGGTGGCAAACGAGGACACAGAAAACCATTGCAGGGCCAATGAAAAAAGGCTGCCGACAAACGTTATCAGTAACAGCACTGCCGGCAAGGCCATTTTGCGCTGACGAACAAAGAATTCAGCCAATCCCCATGACAGCAGCGCTACGGTGCCCCCGGCCAGCATGGGATCATAGCGCTGTGTTACCCAGGCGCAGGAAACAAGCAGTAACAGGCAGGCAATCACAACAAAAATATCATTAAAACTGGCAAGCAGACGAAAATGCTCTTCATCGACGGCCATGGTCTTCCGGCGGGTATCAATAGCGGCTCGAAAGCGGGCTACCGATTGAGCCGAAAAGATGCCACTGGCGACGGCATCCTCTAGATCCTGATCACTATACATTGAAGCCGGCTCCCGCAAATACTACTGTCCAGCCATAGCTGGACGCCCCTGGAAAGAAGCAATTATATCGTATTTAACGGGCACGATGACAAGCTGCCGGGCCGGGAAGGCGACGGCAGCAGGTCAGAAAAATTGCTCGACCAGACGGCCACCCGGCAGATCGGGATCAGCGTCAACGGTCAGAGAAAAATAACGGGCAAACTACATGGTATGAGTCAAGCGATCTGATTTCTGGGCACTGCCGGCAAGGAAGGTTTCAATTTTGTTGCGTACCTTTTCACAATCCTTCTCGGTAAAATGGACGCCGATACCGGCAATACCGTGGCTGTTACCACCACCATTAGGATTAATCCAGGCAACCTGGCCGACCACCGGCATTTTCTCGGTTTCATCCATCAGGGTCAGCAGCATGAAGACCTCATCACCGAGATCATAGGCCTTATTGGTGGGAATAAAGATGCCGGCGTTCTCGAAAAAAGAGATGTCGGTTGAATACCGCGAGCCCTTGTCCTTGATCGCCAGAGACAGAATGCCCTGCTGCCGCCTTGGGTTGGCCTGCACTTCTTCATGTGTCTCTTCTGACATTCACCTGCCCTCACTCTGTCGTCAGCCATTGAATGGCCAGTGCCTCGAACAATAACGACTGATTGAGGGACGTCCCTTGCAGACGCAATAGTTCATGGACACTGTCCAGCATGCTATAGAGTGCATCGGCATGTCGGCCTTCCAACTGTAGCTGTTGGTGCAATTTCTGCAGTACCGGGTCGACAGTGGCGGGCGCGGGTACCCATTGCAAACGCAGCAACTGGGCGAGACAGGCATACAATTTATCCAGCGTCTCCTGGCTGCCTGCCTGCAACCAGCTGG
Source organism: Gammaproteobacteria bacterium (assembly GCA_026994735.1). Taxonomy (GTDB): domain Bacteria; phylum Pseudomonadota; class Gammaproteobacteria; order SZUA-140; family SZUA-140; genus RI-283. The sequence goes on from JALWQD010000313.1 coordinate 1,983, forward strand.
CAGCCACCTCGACCGGACTGCTCTGGCCCTGCAGCAGAGCCAGTAATTGTGCACTGACAGGATTCTCGGCCGCATCCTCACGGCGTGACAACTGCAAGGCTGTCAGGGGGGAACCAAAGGCTGCTACCAATAATGACTGGCTCTGCTCGGGCCTGGGCAACTGCTGGCGCAACCATTCCTCGGCCTCAGCCGCCAGCGGCAAAGGGAAAGGTAAGTGCTGACAACGACTGCGAATGGTTGCCGGCAAACGCATCGCCTGACTGCTGAGGAGACAAAAAAGTAACGACTCGCCCGGTTCTTCGAGCACCTTCAGCAGGCTGTTGGCAGCCGCACTATTGAGACGCTCGGCCGGGTCAATAATGACCACCCGGTAACCACCCTGTTGCGCTGTCGTTGCCAGGTCATCAATCAAGGCACGAATCTGGTCAATGATGATCTCCTGCTTGTCCGGCAACGGCTGCAGCAGGAAAATATCAGGATGATTGTCGGCAAGGCGTAAACGACAGCCACGACAATGGCCACAGGCCTGACCATCCGCAGTCACTTGCAGACAGAGCAGACGCGCCATGAGTGCATCGGCAAAGAGCCGTTTTCCGGCCCCCGGCCTTCCTGTCATTAACAAGGCATGGGGAAAACGGTCATTCGCCAGGGCTTCATGCATGCGCTGCCATTGGCGCTGCTGCCAGGGCAGCGGCCCTGTTACTGTGATAGCTGTTGTGGCAACCACTCATCCAGTACCTGTTGTAATTGTTCTTCGACGGCGGCAACGGCAGGCCGCGCATCAATAATACGATATCGCTCCGGCTGCTCGCGGGCACGCGCCAGATAAGATTGGCGGATACGTTCAAAAAAAGCGGTATCTTCTGTCTCAAAGCGATCTTTTTGTTCTCCCTGTGCCTGGCTGCGCTGATCAACCCGCGCCAGCGCCTGTGCAACAGGCAAGTCAAAAAGCAGGGTCAGCGACGGCCGCAGGGATTCCAGCAACCAGGATTCGAGGGTGGCGATACGCGCCGTGGCCATGCCCCTGCCGCCACCTTGATAGGCATAACTGGCATCGACAAAGCGATCACTGACAACCCAGTGCCCGGCGCTCAGTGCCGGACGAATAACATCCGCCAGATGCTCACTGCGGGCTGCAAATATCAACAATAATTCACTTTCAACGGCCATCCCGCCCTGGCGCCGGCGCAGTAACAGCGAGCGAATTTCTTCACCCAAGGGGGTTCCGCCTGGTTCCCGTGTCATGAGAACAGACAATCCGGCCGCGGTCAGGCGCTGACGGATGAAATCAAGATGTGTCGATTTCCCTGCACCCTCGATACCTTCTATCGTCAACAGGTGTCCTTTCGTCATGTTTATTTTTTCCCTAGTTGATAGCGTCTGACGGCGCGGTTATGGCTCTTCAGGTCATCGGAAAAAACATGCCTGCCATCTCCTCTGGCGACAAAATAAAGCTCATTGCCAGCGTCCGGG
>JALWQD010000314.1 GCA_026994735.1 Gammaproteobacteria bacterium
AATTGACGCTGCCGTGGGGCTCGCTGCAGTTGCTTGGCCGTTGCCGCTTTCCCTGCTGCATTCAGGCGCCAGCCGATAGCGTCAACTGCCTGGCTGGGTTTTCCCTGTCGCAATTGTGTCGGCAAGGCGGAAAAGAGTGTTTCGCCGAGAGGGTAGTGATAATACTGGCTACTCCAATGGAGCAGTTGGAGCAGTTTTTCATCAAATACTGATTCGCTGTCAAGGACCTCGGTTGCCTGTTTTATTTTCTTATCAGCAATACTGGAAGTTCGGGCTGTTGCAACCAGAATGGCAATTTTGCTGGTTCTTGCAAAGGGGACACGAATACGCACTCCGGGCTGCCAGAGATAGTCGTCCGGGTAATCATCTGGCGGGCGATAATCAAAAAGGCCCGGGATAGGGACGGCAAGGGCGACACGAAGGATGACCGGGGGCAATTCAGTGACCTCTATTTGCGAGTAATTCTTTCTGCCATTTCAGATGTTGTTTGTCTAAGCAGTTGAGTTGTCATATCTTTGTGATGTTGTCCACATTTCTTGTGGATAACTTTGTGGATGAAACTTAAATTCGCGATGTGAAGGCTTATGATACATGCGATTGTAACAATTTGGTTACAAAATAGACGATCACGTTAATAGTATATATTTCAATGAGATATGTATTTATGATGAGTTTTGTCGGGGATTTCCAGTATTTATTGCTGAGAGCCTTGACCAGAAATGGACGTTGTGTATAAACGCCAGCGTCAGGAAAATGACAGCCGTCTTACCGGCACCTCCTGTGCGTACATATTGTCATCTGAAGCAGCAGGCCTTTCTCGGCATGCAGGTGTTAAAAATTCGGGGACAGAAAAATTGTTTCGGCTGTTAGAACGAGGCCACAGTATAGGGCCGCTGTTTGGCTGTTCTAAAAAATAGCTTAGGTCGTTTTGTTGGCCTGGTCCGTTTGCAGCCAGTAACGCTAACCATTGCATGCGGGTATTGCCGTTGAATGCAAACAGTGCTGGCAATGCGAGCTAACGTATTGTCATAGAAAGGGTTGCAGAGTTATACACATTTCCTGTGGATAACTGTGTGGACAAACCCTGTTTGTTGGCAAGTAGCCGTAACAGGGCGGGCTTCGTTGCGTTTTGTTGATAAAATGAGCTTGTATATTATCTTTGTTTTAATTCATATGGTTATGATTATTTTTTGGCGGTTTTCTGGTGTTTGTCCAGGCGTAAGAGGGCATCATCAGGCAATGTGTATAAATGCTTGTTGTGTGATCCTAGAACGGGCGCAAGAAAACGAGTAGCACGATGGCTGTCAGGATAAGGACCGGGATTTCATTGAACCAGCGAAAAAAGAGGTGGCTATGTGGATTGCGGTCATCGCGGAAGGCACGCATACAGTGGCCACAATAAACGTGGTAGGCAAGGAGTAGCAGTACGAGAAGCAATTTACTATGCAGCCAGCCCATATGAGCATAGGCGGCCCAGGCATAGTCAACAAGCATCCAGATGCCGAGGACAACCGTAACCATCGCCGCTGGTGTCATGATGCCGCGATAGAGTTTGCGTTCCATAATTTTGAAGCGTTCGCTGCCTGCCTGATCATCCTGACATTGGCTATGATAGACAAACAGACGTGGGAGATAGAAGAGTCCTGCAAACCAGGAAACCATAGCGATGATATGAAAAGATTTTACCCAGAGCATGTCGTTCTCCGATGAACAAAGAAGGAATTGAGGGTCAGTAAAGCGTGTTCGAGGGTATTGAGCAAGGGTAAAAAGTGCCGCTTAGTTGAAATAGGTGTCGTTAGACAGGTCCTGGTTGGTGACAATGCCACAAAGCCGGTTGTTGGCAGGTGAATAGTGGATGACACACAACATTTCTGCATGACTTTCGCGGAACAACTGCTCGACTTCGGCAAGGTCAGACTGGATTTCAATCAGCTGCACCGGTTTCCATGTCAGAGCCAGCTTGTGGATATCAATATCATCATTGTTTTCAGGTAGCCGAGCCAGGCAAGTGCAAAACTCGCTACTGCTAAGGTAGCCCAGAGGCAGACCGTGTTGACTGAGCAGAATAACCCACGATGGACAATTTTCAAGGAGATGCTGGCGCATTTCTGCCGTCAGTGTTTGCTGGCAGGGAAAAAAGTCGTCGGATACGATGCGTGCGAGAGAGAGGCTGCTAAGTATCTGGTGCCGACGGCGGTTGGTGTTTGGCAGTCCGCGCTGACGCAGCAGCAAGGTGAAGATGGAGGGACATCGGAAGAGTTCCTGACTCGTCAGGACAGCGGTAATGACAGCCAGCATTCCGGGCAGAATGATGTCCGGACTGGCTGTGAGTTCGACCATTGCCGTCAGGGCAGCAAGGGGGGCTTGCAGTGATGCGCCCATCATCGCGCCCATACCAAGCATGACAAAAAAGGATGTCTGTGAGCTGGCGCTATCGCCAGCCAGCAGGATCAATGCTCCACCAGTGGCAGCGCCAATAAAGAACACCGGGCCAATCATGCCCGCAGGAATGCCACAGGCGATGGCAACCGCTGTGCAAATGAGTTTGGCGACAATCAGGGATACTAATAAGACCAAGGTGAATTGACCGTTGAGCATGGCATCAACAGAGTCGTAACCGATGCCCATGACCTGGGGTAGAAAGATGGCAACCAGGCCGGTTAAAAGGCCAGCGATTATGGGCCGGGCAGCGACAGGGAGTCGCTGGCTCAGTGAAGTGATATGGCTCAGTAAGCGATTGAAAGAGGCCGCCAGGATGCCAATGACAGCACCTAACAGGATGATTAGCGGTAAATCGGTCAGTAGTTGAATGTCCAGAGCAGGCAGAACAAAGGCCGGTTCGGTGCCATAAAACACGCGCAAGAGTGTTGTTGCACTGACCGCAGAAAGGATGACCGGGACAAAGCCGCTGACGGTGTATTCGGCCATGACCACTTCCATCGAGAAGATAACGCCCGCGAGTGGTGTGTTAAATGAGGCAGCGATGGCTGCAGCAACACCGCAGGCAATGAGTATGCGGATACTGCTGCGAGGCAGCTGCAAGCACTCGCCGAGAAGGGCACTGATGGCAGCGCCCAGGTGGACGCTAGGCCCTTCGCGGCCGACAGAATGGCCGCTGATAATGGCCAGTAAGGCACCGAAAAATTGCCAAATAGCATTGCCAAGCGGCAGCCGGCCATGAGGGCGTGACAAGGCTTCGATGACATGAACTACGCCTGTCGAACGATATTTTTGGGCGAGCAAGTGGAGGGCAATGGCAATTAATAGCGCACCACAGAGCGGGAAAAGAAAGCGTTCGCCGAGAGACAAGCCCTCGTAATTAGCGATCAGGTTTTGGGGCAGCACGCTTTGCTGAAAGCCTTCGATACAAAGACGAAAAAAGACCATTAACGTAGCCGTTCCGAGGCCACAGATAATGGCAATGGCCGCAAGACGGGGTAATGA